>NZ_JBEYWE010000010.1:46007-271985 GCF_040644295.1 Streptomyces sp. NPDC047000 | reverse complement strand
GCCTGCGGCGCCTTGCCGCTGGACGCGGGGGGCCACTGGTTGCTGATGTTCTTGTCGCCGGTTCGGGGGCGCCCCGGCCGCGCGGCGGGACCCGCCGCGCGCCGGGCGCCGGCCCCCAGGGCACCTGGTGCTTAGGAAACCAGTCCCATGTGCGCCAGGGCCTGTCGCATCAGCACGCTGTGCCCGCCGGGCATCTCGCTCAGCACGCCGGGCGACAGCGCCTCCTGCGGGGTGAGCCACACCAGGTCCAGTGCGTCCTGCCGGGGCCGGCAGTCACCGGCCACCGGCACGATGTACGCCAGCGACACCGCGTGCTGCCGCGGGTCGTGGTACGGCGTGACGCCCGGCGTCGGGAAGTACTCCGCGACCGTGAACGGCTGGAGCGCGGCCGGCACCCGGGGCAGTGCCACCGGGCCCAGGTCCTTCTCCAGGTGCCGCAGCAGCGCGTCCCGGACCCGTTCGTGGTGCAGGACGCGGCCGGAGACCAGGGTCCGGCTGACCGTCCCGTCCGGGCCGATGCGCAGCAGCAGGCCGATGCTGGTGACTTCGCCGTTGTCGTCGACCCGTACGGGCACGGCCTCGACGTACAGGATCGGCATCCGTTCGCGGGCCAGCTCCAGCTCGTCGCGACTGAGCCAGCCGGGCGTGGTTTCCGTCATGTCAGACATCGTTGGATCATACTTTCAGGAGATGGCGGAAAGGCGGTCCTGTGCCCGGCCGGGCCGCGCGGCCCCGGGCGGCGGGTCAGGGTTTCACGGCCACCGCGCCCAGCTGAGGCACCACGGCGGCACCGTCCGCGGCGCGCCACTGCGAGCAGGGCACCAGGCCGGGCTCCAGCAGCTCGAGACCGTCCAGGAAGGCGGCGATCTCGTCACGGGTGCGGGCGGTGATCGGCGGGGTGGCGTTCTCGTTCCAGAACCTCATCGCCGCCGCGTTGCCCTCGCCGCCGTACTCGGCGTCGACGGTGGGGTGGGTCAGCACCAGATGGCTGCCGGACGGCATCGCCGCCATGATCCGGCGCACGATGTCCAGGGCCTCGTCCCGGTCCAGGACGAAGTTGAGGATGCCCAGCATCATCACGGCGACCGGCCGGTCCAGGTCCAGGGTCCTGCCGGCCCGCTCCACGATGGCGCCGGGATCGCGCACATCGGCGTCGATGTAGTCGGTGACGCCCTCCCGGGTGCTGGTCAGCAGGGAGCGGGCGTGCGCGAGGACGATCGGGTCGTTGTCGACGTACACGATCCGCGCGTCGGGGGCGATCCGCTGGGCGATCTCGTGCGTGTTGTCCACGGTCGGCAGCCCGGTGCCGACGTCGAGGAACTGCCGCACCCCGAGGCCGTCCGCCAGCAGCGTCACCGCCCGGCCGAGGAAGTCGCGGTCGGCGCGGGCCACGTCCCTGATCACCGGGAACATCGTCGCCACGTGCTCGCCGACCTGCTGGTCGACCTCGTAGTTGTCCTTGCCGCCGATCCAGTAGTTCCACACGCGCGCGTTGTGCGCCACGGAGGTGTTCAGTCTCGGCGAACCGCCCGCCGGGGAGTGGCTGTCCGTCATGTCGTCGCCCTTCGTCGCGTCCGGGGCCCGTTCGGCCTCATTGTGCCCAAAGATGATCAGCGCTGTCCGGTGAACGGGCGCGCCGAGCCGGGTCGGACCGGCGGCCGCCGGTGGCGTGCGGTGGTGTCCGGTGGGCGGACATGCGGAACACATACGGAAGAATGGTGTGCGCAACCACCCCCTACCGGAAGCAGGACATGCCGTACTCCTCCGCGCCCGGCCCGGTCACGGCCGACGCCTCCGCCGCACCCGGGACACCCGGGGAACCCGCCGACATACGCCTGATCGTCAGCGACATGGACGGCACGCTCCTGGACGACGACAAGCGGATCCCGCCCGGCCTGTGGGACACCCTCGCCCTGCTGGGCGAGCGGGGCGTCGTGTTCAGCCCGGCCAGCGGACGTCAATATCACACGCTGGTAAGGCAGTTCGCCGAGGCCGCGGACGGCATGGCGTTCATCGCGGAGAACGGCGCCTACGTCATGCGCGACGGCGTGGAACTCCACTCCGACCCGCTCGACCCCGCCGTCGCCGCCGGGATCGTCCGGACCGTACGGCGGCTCGTCGCGGACGGGGCCCGGGTGGGCGCCGTCGTCTGCGGCAAGCGGGCAGCGTACGTCGAGAGCGACGACGAGGAGTTCCTCGCCCAGGTGCGCCGGTACTACGCCGAGAACCGGGTCGTCGAGGACGCCGCCGCCGTGGCCGACGAGATGCTCAAGGTCGCGCTGTACGACTTCGGGTCCGCCGAGCACGGCGTCGCCCGGGCGTCCCTCGCCGATCTCGCCCGCACCCACCAGGTCGTCGTCTCGGGCGAGCACTGGATCGACGTGATGAACGCGGGCGCGAACAAGGGGTCCGCCCTGCGCGGCCTCCAGCGGGACCTGGGCGTCACCCCCGCGCAGACCCTGGTGTTCGGCGACTACCTCAACGACCTGGAGATGCTGGACGCCGCCGACTGGTCCTTCGCCATGGCCAACGCCCACCCGGCGGTGCGCGCCCGCGCCCGCCACCTCGCGCCCGCCAACAACGACAACGGTGTCCTGCGCACCATCGCCCGGCTGCTGCACCTGCCGTCCGCGGCGGACGGCCGCTGAACCGTCGCCCGACCGCGCCCGCGCCCGGCCGGACCACGCGGGCGGCGGGCGGCGGTCGGCGGGCGGTGGGCGGTGGGCGCGTTCGGGGCAGGGGCAGGGCAGGGCCGGGCCGGCGGAGCGTCGTGTGCGGGCTCCGGGGCGCGGGCGGACGCCTCCGGCAGCGGCTTCGCGCCGGCGGTCCGGACTGTTCTGCTCCCGCGCAGCGGTTCGGTTCGGATCGGTTCGCCGGGATCTTCCCAGAGTGACCCGGGGCGGTCTATAGTCCAAAACTAGCAGTGCTAATTAAATGTTCACCGTGCCCGCGTCCCGGTCAGGAGTCCTCCACGTGCGTCCCGTCCACTTCGCCGCCGCCCGCCGCACCCCCATCGGCAAGCTGCGCGGAGCCCTGTCCGCCGTGCGGCCCGACGACCTCGCCGCGAGCGTGATCCGCGCCCTGCTGGCCGACGCACCCGCCCTCGACCCGGCCAGGATCGACGACGTCTACTGGGGCGCCGCGAACCAGTCCGGCGAGGACAACCGCAACGTCGCCCGGATGGCCGTCCTGCTCGCCGGGCTGCCCGAATCGGTGCCCGGAGCCACCGTCAACCGGCTGTGCGCCTCCGGCCTCGAGGCGGTCACCACCGCGGCCCGGGCCATCGCGTCCGGCGAGGCGGACATCGTGCTCGCGGGCGGCTCCGAGTCGATGAGCCGCGCCCCCTTCGTGCTGCCCCGGCCCGACGAGGCGCTGCCGCACCGCATCGAGACCGCCGACACCCGGCTCGGCTGGCGCCTGGTCAACCCGGCCATGAAGGACCTGCACGGCGTGCTGTCCATGGGCGAGACCGCCGAGGAGGTCGCCGCGCGGTACGGCGTCTCGCGCGAACGGCAGGACGAGTTCGCGCTGCGCAGCCACCGCAACGCCGCCGAGGCCCGCAAGAACGGCCACTTCGACGGGGAACTGCTGCCCGTGGAGCGCGCGGACGGCGTCGTCGTGGACGCCGACGAATGCGTCCGGGAGGACACCTCGCTGGAGAAGCTGGCCCGGCTCAAGCCGGTCTTCCGGCAAGGCGGCACGGTCACCGCGGGCAACGCCTCCCCGATGAACGACGGCGCGGCGGGACTGCTGCTGGTCAGCGAGGAGGCCCTGAACGAGCTGGGGCTCGAGTCCCTCGGCCGCTACGCCGCCGGGGCCTCGGCGGGCGTGAGCCCCGATGTCATGGGCATCGGCCCCGTCCCCGCCACCCGCAGGGCGCTGAGCCGCGCCGGATGGAGCATCGGCGACCTCGAGGAGGCCGAGTTCAACGAGGCGTTCGCCGCCCAGGCCCTCGCCTGCGTCGACCAGCTCGGCATCGACCCCGGCCTGGTCAACCCCAGCGGCGGCGCCATCGCCCTCGGCCACCCGCTCGGCTGCTCGGGCGCCCGTATCCTCACCACCCTGCTGCACCGCATGCGCCGCACCGGCGCCGGACGCGGCCTGGCCACCATGTGCGTGGGCGTGGGACAGGGCACGGCGGTGCTGGTCGAGCGGCACTGAGCGGTTCCCCGAGCAGTTCCCCGAGCGGTCCCGCCGGAGGACGAGCGGCGGCAGACGGCGGTGGCCGACTGGCGAGACGCGCCTTACGCGGCCCGATGCGTGCGCATAGCATCGGTCTCCGCATGAACACGACGACGCTCTGGCACCTCACCGGCTGGGAGTTCGCGGCGCTCGCCTCCGCCGCGCTCCTCGTCGGCTTCTCGAAGACCGCGGTGAGCGGCGCCAACACCATCAGCCTCGCGATCTTCGCGGCCGTACTGCCCGCCCGGGCCAGCACCGGGGTACTGCTCCCGCTGCTGATCTGCGGTGACGTGCTGGCCGTCGCCACCTACCGGCGGCACGCCCACTGGCCCACCCTGTGGCGGCTGTTCCCGGCGGTCGCGGCCGGAGTGGTGGCCGGGACGCTGTTCCTGGTGTGGGCCGACGACGGCGCCGTCCGCACCTCGATCGGCGCGATCCTGCTGCTGATGGCCGCCGTCACCGTGTGGCGCCGCCGCACCGCCGAGCGGGAACCCGACCCCGACGAGGTCACCAGTCGCTCGGGCCGCGTGAAAGCCGGCTCCTACGGGGTGCTCGGCGGCTTCACCACCATGGTCGCCAACGCCGGCGGCCCCGTGATGTCGATGTATCTCCTCTCGGCGGGCTTCCGGAAACTCGGTTTCCTCGGCACCTCGGCCTTCTTCTTCCTCATCGTCAACCTCTCCAAGGTGCCGTTCAGCGCGGGCCTCGGCCTGATCGACGGCCGCTCGCTGCTGCTCGACGCCGCGCTCGCCGTGTTCGTCGTGCCGGGAGCGCTGATCGGCAGATGGGCCGTGCACCGCATCAACCAGCGGCTGTTCGAACAGCTGGTGATCGCGGCGACGGTGGTGGGCGGCCTGCAACTGCTGCTGCGGTAGCCGCGCGCCGACCGGTCCCGCCCCGATACGCCTCGTACGCCCTTGTACGGCAGCCGCCGCCCGCCGCCCGCGGCCCGGTGCCGCCGCCGTAGGCTCGGCCCATGTCTTCCGACGGTCCCGGCGGCCTCTTTCCGCACGTCCTGGTGCTCGGCGGCACCGCCGAGGCGCGCGTGCTCGCCGCCGGGCTGGCCACCCGACCCGGAGTCCGGGTGACCACCTCGCTCGCGGGCCGCGTGGCCCGGCCCGGCCCGCTCGACGGGGACGTCCGCGTCGGAGGCTTCGGCGGGGCGGACGGCCTCACCGCCTGGCTGCGCGAGCGGCGGGTGACGGCGGTCGTCGACGCCACGCACCCCTTCGCCGCGGCCATCACCGCGCACGCCGCCCGCGCCGCCACGGCGACCGGACTGCCCCTGGTGGTGCTGCGCCGCCCCGGCTGGCGGCCCGGCCCCGGCGACCGCTGGCACCCGGCGGAGTCCCTCACCGCCGCCGCGGACCTCCTGGGCGCGCTCACCGCCCGCCGGGTGTTCCTCACCACCGGCCGCCTCGGCCTCGCCGCCTTCGCCCACCTCACCGGCCGCCACTTCGTCGTACGGTCCGTCGAACCCCCCGAGCCGCCCCTGCCGCCGGACCACACCGTGCTCCTCGCCCGGGGCCCGTTCACCGTCCCCGGCGAGACGGCGCTGCTGCGCGAGCACCGCATCGACACCCTCGTCACCAAGGACAGCGGGGGAGCGGCGACGGCGGCGAAACTCACCGCGGCCAGGGACCTGGGCCTGCCCGTCGTCATGGTCCGCAGGCCCCCGCTCCCGGCGGGCGTCACGGCCGTACCGGATGCCGCCTCCGCACTGCGCCTGCTGGGCCTGACCGGCCCGGCCGCATCCCTCAGCCCGCCGTACCCGGACCCCGGTCCCCCGCACCCGGCCCCCGGTCCGCCGGACGTCTCCGCAGCAGATACGTGTCCATGATCCACCCCTTGCGCTCCCGCGCCTCGGCCCGCAGCCGCTCGATCCGCGGACCGGCCTCCCCGATCGGACCGGAGACCAGCAACTCGTCCGGCGTGCCGAGGTAGGCGCCCCAGTAGATGTCGATGTCCTGGTCCGCGTACCGCGTGAACGCCTGGTGCGCGTCCAGCATCACCACCACGTCGTCCACCCCCTCCGGCAGCCCCTCGGCCAGCCGCCGCCCGGTGGTGATCTGCACCGGCCGGCCCACCCGGTTCAGCCCGGTCCGGTGCCGTGCGACCAGCGTGGAGACACTGCTGATGCCCGGCACGACGTCGTACTCGAACGCGACCCGGCCCCGCTCCAGGACCTCCTCCAGCACCCCGATCGTGCTGTCGTACAGCGCGGGATCGCCCCACACCAGGAACGCCCCGCACCCGTCGGGACCGAGTTCCTCCGCCATCAGCCGCTCACAGACACCGGCGCGCGCACTGCGCCAGTCCCCGACGGCCGGCGGGTACGCCGCCCCGTCCGCGCCCCGGTCCCGCTCCGGGTCGCGTGCCTCGACCAGCCGGTACGACCCCGGCGGCAGATGCGTGTCGAGCAGGTCACGGCGCAGCCGCGTCAGATCGGACTTCACCTCGCCCTTGTCCAGGACGAAGAACACGTCCGTGCCGCGCATCGCCCCGACCGCCTGCAGGGTCAACTGCTCGGGGTCGCCCGCGCCGATACCGATGACATGAATCTTTCGCACGCCCCGAGTCTGACGCATGCCACCGACAACGCCCCCACCGCACCCGCCCCCCGCACCCGTCGGGGCGTCGTCAGACGCCCTCGCCGTCCAGCCGGGGGGCACACCGCGCCGCGTCCACGGCCTCCCCGCGCTCCACCCGCGCCGCCAGCGCCCCGGCCCAGTCCGCCAGCCCGGCGAGATCCATCCCGTACGGCCGCTCCCGCCCGTTCCCCGCGGCCCACTCCGTCACCCCGCCCGCCCCGCGCCGCAGCAGCCGGGCCCCGCCGGTGCGGTTGCCGCGCGCTGCGTGGGTCAGCCCCACCGCCAGCTGCGCCAGCGCACGCCACAGGCCCCGCTCGGCGTCCGGACGGGACTTCCAGGCGTCCTCGAACACCTCGTGCGCGTGGAACGGCCGCCCCGCCGCCAGCAGCTCCTGCGCCTCCGCCACGGTCCGCTCCGGGGCGCGCACCACCCCCTCGGGCTGCCGCGCCACCCCCTGCGCCCCGTACGGCAGGGGCCGCCCGAGGCCGTCCCTCGGCCGGGCACTGCGGGCCCGTCCCGCACCGTCCCGGTCCCGTCCGCCACCGCCGTCCCGGCCCTGCCCGCCCGTGATCACGTCGCCCATACCCCCGATTGTCCCGCCCCGCCACCGGCTTCGGCGCACCCGGGCAGGTGCGGTAAAGTGCTGTCCGCGCGTTCCGGGAGTTCACCCGCGGGCCGCGCACCGGGACGTGGCGCAGCTTGGTAGCGCACTTGACTGGGGGTCAAGGGGTCGCAGGTTCAAATCCTGTCGTCCCGACTTTACGAAGTCGCAGGTCAGAGGTCGTTTCAGAGAGGATCTGGAGCGGCCTTTCGATCGTTTTCGGGGACCGGTCGGGCACCGCCCTGCTCGAACACGGCCGAAGCCACCTTGATTCAGTCAAGGTGGCTCAATGGATACGAGAGGCAGGGCTGGAAGGCGTCCGATCTTCGCATCGCGGCGCTTCGCCCGGTCCGGCAGCGGCCCTGCATCTGCCTCGAGTCGGGTTTCGGCCGCCTGCGCGCGAGGCTCCTGGGGACCGGGGTGCCCGGCCTCTGCCGATGCCGACATGCCGTAGCGGGTTCGTTCGTCGCCTTGGGCGTCGAGAACGGGCGAGGAGGCTTCGGCAACGACACCGTCTGAGGTCATGGGGCGGCCCGCATATGCGGACCGCCCCCAGCGGCGTTGTCAGGTAGTCAGGTTCAGGGGATGCTTTGGTACAGCGCAGTGACCTGATTGGCCGTCAGGGCGTAGTCGTACGCCTGGACGCTGCTCAAGGAACCGTTCACCCAGTCGTTCTGGCTGCCGTTGTACAGGCCCTGGCCGAGGGCCAGGTTTCCGGTGGCCGCCCACGGGGTGACGCCGGTGGCGGTGCCGGCCAGGGTGCCGTTCACGTACAGCTGGGCTGTCTTGGTGGCGGCGTTGTAGACGCCGACCAGGTGGGTCCAGGTGTTGGCCGAGGCACCCGCGGCGTAGGCGTAGGAGAAGGCCGGGGTCGGGGTGTCGGTGCTGGTGAAGCCGAGGGCCCAGCCGGGGCTGCCGGTGTGGGAGTGGTTGTATTGCAGGTAGAACGGGCTGTTCTGGGTGCCCTCCTCCGAGAGGACGGTCTGGTTGGCGGTGCCGACGGCGTTGAGTTTTACCCACGCGGAGAGGGTGAAACTACCGGTGGTGTTCACCACTTGGGGGTTGGGGCTGACGGCGTAGCCGGTGCTGCCGTCCAGGCTCAGCACGGTGCCCCGGGTTGCGTCGGTGGCCCAGGTCGCGCCGCCGGTCAGGGTGAGCGGGTTGTTGCCGAGGTTCGGGTTGGCGCCCGCCGCGTTGAGGGTGTTGAGGGTGTCGGTGGCGGCGGTGTCGGTGGCCACCGGCATGCTGTCGCCGTCGTTCAGGTTCCAGGTGTCGATGGGGGAGAGCAGGGCTGTGGTGAGTGAGCCGAAGGCGGGGTTGGACAGGTTGACGTGGTCGCCGCTGTCGGCTGCCGTCGCCAGTTTCTCCTCACCGGTGGCCGAGTCCGTCACGGCCACGGCAGCGTCGAGGTCGGCGAAGTAGACGGCCGGGGTGGCCCAGGGGTTGCCCAGGTTCATGCCGCCGAGGAAGGCGTTGGCGTCGGTTCGGTTGGTGTCCGTGGTGCTGGTGCAGGGGTCGTTGGGCGTGGCGCCGTCACCGGTGAAGCCCTCGCAGGGCGTCAGTGAGGTGAGCACTACGTTGATGCCCCAGCCCTGGAGCTGCTGCACGAGCGCGGTGTAGCCGTTGGCGTCCAGGTCGTCGCTGGTGGCCCCGGCCAGCAGGTCTTCGAGGCCGTCGTCCACGATGACGGTGGAGATGCCGGGCTGGTCCAGGATGTCGCGGTCGAGGCGGGAGAGCACCGACGGCCCTCCGATGACACTGCCGTTGTACGTCTCCGGGTTGTCGGCCATGAGCTGGTTGGACTCGATGCCCTCGGCGATCACGCCGTAGGGGGTAGGCGTCGAGGGCTCGGCGGCGGTCAGTCCGTCGGCCACCCGGTACCCATTGGAGTTGGGCAGCGTGGTGCCGGGCTGGAACGGGTCGATGAGGTGGTCGCCCAGCACGGCCTCGGTGGGCATGCTCGCCGACTGCACGTCCAGGTCGGTGACCAGGTCGGTGAAGTTGCCGTAGGCGACCGCGTTGGTGGTGAACGGCGTGGCGCTGGTGCTCGTGGTCAGGTCGCCGGTGCCGCTGGCGGTGATGTACTCGTAGGAACCGCCCGCGTAGGTCATGCAGCGCACCAACTGGGCCCAGGCAGCCCTCGGAGTCGGTGAGCTGATCCTGGGCGCGGCTGCCGACACGGGCGGCACGGCGCTCATGGCGACGGGCATCGGCGCTCCGCTCGGCGCGGCGCTCGACGTCGCGGGCACGGGGCTGGCCGTCGCCGGGGCCGCGACCGTCGTCGGGGCGGTGGCGGCCCCGAACATCGCGTACGCGGTGCAGAACGGCGACGGCGGGGGCGGTGGCGATCCGACATCCGAGGGTGCGTCGAGTGCACGGGACGCGGGCGCCGAGAAACTCCGCAGGGAACACCTGGGCTCTAAGAAGCAGCAGTTGCTGACCGAGGAGAACTCGTACAAGTCGCTGGAGGGTGGCCCGGACGGCACGACGGCCGAGGTCAACCCGGAGGCGAACGGAAAGAACGAGCAGGGCGAGACGAATCCGGACATCAAGCTTCTGGACCGTCAGGGGAACGTGGTCGGCTATCGCGAGGTCAAGACGATCGAGAACTCCAATCAGAACGCCTTCATGAGGCAGTTGTCGAAAGCCACCCGGCAACTCAGGGCAAAGGGAACGAAGATCAATGAGATCTTCTTCCAGGTGCCCAAGACATCGGATGCCTACGAATGGCTGAAGGCATGGCAAAAGCAGCCTGAACGCGACGTCTCCCACTGGCGTGGGTACACGGTTCGCATCGTGGACGACACCGGCGAGGAACTCGGCACCTACGACCTGGGGGATCCCGACCCCCAAAACGGGGGCAAGGGCGGCGGCGGAGGCGGCTCGGGGGACGATGCGATGAGGCAGGGGATGCTGAGCAAGGAGAGGGCGATGGAAAGGGAGGGTTTCTGAGTGTCCTCCCCGGCAGGAGGCGCGGTGCGGTGCCTCCTGCCGGGCTGTTTCACCAGCCAAGCAGAAACCATGTCGGACTCCGCGAGCCTCATCGGCTGGGATTGTCCCCTGATGCTGAACCCAGGCAAGTTCCGGCGATCCGCCGCCCGGGGGAATCGTTACGGAGTCCGTTCCTGCCGAGTCCGATCCGGGCGCGCCGTGGCGGTCTCCGCCACAGACGGAACGGCGATGGCGTGGGCTCACCCAGCCGTTACTGTGAGTGATCGATGTCGGCGGACGCAGTCCGCGCCGGCAAGACTGGAGAAAAACATGGCCGAACCCGTCGACGCGGTGTGCCACGCATGCCGAGTCGTACTGCCCCTGCTCGATTTCCCGGCCGGCCAAGCGGCCTGGTGGAGGTTCCTGGACGAGCACGCCTATCACCCCGTGGAGTTGATGTGGGAGCACTCCGAGGCCCAGGAGAGGATCGACATCGACTACATCGAGGTGGGCAGCGACATCGACAGTGACCCCTCGTTCACCGAGTACGCCGGCGACTGGCCGGGCCGCCCGCTGGCCCTGCATCCCCGGCCGATCGCCCGCGCGGTCGCCGAGATCGTCCAGAGCGCCCAGTACGCCCTGGACGCCCACGAGTGGCGAGCCTCGCCGGGCGACGCGGCCACGGGAGAACGGCTCCTGCAATTCATGGACTTCGCACCGCCGCCCGGTGAGGCCGTCGACGATGCCGCCGTACTCGCCCGGCTGGCCGCGGTGGAAGCCGCGCTGGAACAACTGCGTCTGGCAGCCGCCGAGCCCCTTGGAGAGCACCTCGCCTCGCTGCTGAACGATTTGCTGCGTGTCCTCCCCGCCAAAGCGGATCTTCCACCGGACGAACTCTGCGCCGAGAGCGGTCCCCTGGCCTCCCCCCGGCTGTGGGACACCGAGCGGGCACTACGACTGATCCGACACCTCGTCTTCTCCGTCACACTCCGCAAGCCGTCTTCCGACGCGGACTCCTGAGCGGGAACCGGCGATCCGCCAGGCTCCGTAGCCTCCGTGATCGCCTTCCGTCGGGCCGTTCCCGCGGCCTCTGGCGCCGTCACGACACGGGACGCGCCGGACCGTGGTGCCGGTGCCGGGGAAGAGGCTGTCATCGGCACCGTCGTCTCTGCCCCGGCCGACCGTGAACGGCCCGGTGGCACTCCATGACGTTCCGGGAGTCGGAAGGTGGCCTTTGCCGTCTCCGTATGCCGAGGGCGGGACGGCTCGTCGCCATGGTCAGCGGGAACGGTGGTAGACAGGCGGGTATGAGCATCGAGATCCACTTCCGCCGGCCCGCCCGGGACGTCCGATGACCGCGGGCGCCGACACCCCCGACCGCCGCGGCCGCACCGGGCTCGACCGCACCGGCCTCGAGCTGACCGGCAACCCCCGGGTCCGGGTGCGGGACGTGCGGCTGCTGTCCAGTCACTGGTACGTCGAGCGCACCACCACCTTCGACTTCCGCCACTCCGACGGCACCTGGAGCACCCAGGAGCGCGAGACGCACGACCGGGGCAACGGCGCCACGCTGCTGCTCTACGACGCCGAGCGCGAAACCGTGCTGCTCATCCGCCAGTTCCGCTACCCGGCGTACGTCAACGGCCACGCCGACGGGATGCTGGTCGAGACGCCCGGCGGGCTTCTCGACGCCGAGGACGAGCACCCCGAACTCGCCGTGCGCCGCGAGGCGGTGGAGGAGACCGGGCACACCGTGGGCGAGGTGCAGCACGTCTTCGACGTCTATATGAGTCCCGGCTCCGTCACCGAACGCATCAGCTTCTTCGCCGCCTCCTATGGTGCGTCGACCCACACCCACGAGGGCGGCGGTCTGGAGGAGGAGGGCGAGGACATCGAGGTCCTCGAACTGCCCTTCCGTACCGCCCTCGGCATGATCCGCACCGGTGAGATCAGCGACGCCAAGACCATCATGCTGCTCCAGTGGGCGGCGCTGGAGGGCCCGTTCGCGAAGTGAGCGGCCGGGGCCCTGCGGTGCCCCGCCCTCCGCCGGCCGCCCTGCGCTACGCGGCCAGGAAGCGGTCCAGCAACGCGTCGAGTCCGGCCGCCAGGGCCTCGGGGCCGCCCCGTCCGGCCAGGGACGGAACCCGCTCGCGCAGGGTGGGCAGGTCCCGGGGCGGCATCCGGTGCAGCCCGAGACGGAAGGCGGGGTCGGACTCCTCCGGGTTGTCCACCATCGGCCGCAGTTCCACCGAGACGTACCCGAGCAGCCAGGCGGTCACCGCGCGGAACAGGGCGGCGGTGCGGGCCTCGTCCGCCCCCGCACCGGACAGCAGCACGAGCAGGCGTTCGTGCTCCCGCAGCACGGCCGCCGGCCGCCGGGCCAGCGGCACCGCCAGCATGCGGGTGGACAGCAGCGGGACCACCTGGGGATGCGCGACGCAGACGTCGTACAGCGCGCGGGCCGCCCGGTGCAGCTCCGTCCGCCACGGCGGCACCGTACCCGGGTCCGCCGCGGCCGGTTCCCGCGCGAGCCGCTCGTCCAGTTCGAGGTACAGCGCCTCCACGAGGCCGTCCAGCAGGCCGTCCTTGCCGTCCGCGTAGCGGTACAGCGCCATGGCCTCCACACCCAGTTCGGCCCCCAGGCGCCGCATGCTCAACGCCGACAGACCGTCCCGGTCGACCAGTCGCAGGGCGCAGGCCAGCACACGCTCACGGCTCAGCCGGCCGTAGCGGCCGCGGTCGCTGGCCCGGCGCGCGGGACCGTCCCCGGACCCCGCCCGCTTCTCCCGTGCGGCCCGTCCGCCCGCCCCGGTCCGGTCTCCGGCCATGCCCCGCCTCCTGACGGTCGGTCCTGCCACGTCATGTCCTGCCGTTCCCCGTACTGCCCGTTCCCCGTACTGCCCGTCTGCCGTACTGCCCGTCTCCCGTTTGACTCTACGCACCCCCGGGGCGAGTGTGTACGTATACGTCGTAAATATACGCACACTAGTGCCGCGGGACGGCGACCATGGATGCACTGACCCCGCCCATCGAGGACCACGCCCTCCTCGGCGATCTGGAGACCGCCGCCCTCGTCGGCCGGGACGGCTGTGTCGACTGGCTCTGTCTGCCGCGCTTCGACTCGCCGGCCTGCCTCGCCGCGCTGCTCGGCACGCCGGACAACGGCTTCTGGCGACTCGCGCCCGTCGAGGCCCGCGACACCGGGGGCCGCCGGTGCGCAGGGCGGTCGTACCGCCCCGGCACGCTCGTCCTGGACACGCTCTGGCACACCGCCACCGGCACCGCGCGGGTCACCGACTTCATGCCGCCGCTCTCCCGACTGCCCTGTCTGGTCCGGCTGGTCGAGGGGCTGACCGGCGGGGTACGGATGCGCAGCGAACTGCGGCTGCGGTTCCAGCACGGGAAAGTCGTTCCCTGGATCCGGGCCGTGGACCACTGCACGGTCGCGGTCGCGGGGCCGGACGCCGTCTGGCTCGCCGCCGACGGCCCGCTGGGGGAGCCGTACCCGCGAGCGGCCACGGGCGCCCACGGCGTCGCCGACGTCACCGGCGGCCCGGACCTGCCGCAGTCCACGGTCCTCGACTTCACCGTCCCGGCCGGCCGCCGTCTGGCGCTGATGCTCGCGTGGGCGCCGTCGCACCTGCCCGAGCGGCCCCTGCCGCTGTGGCTGCCCGCCGAGACGATGCTCAAGGAGACGTGCGGCTTCTGGCGCCGCTGGGTGGCCGGGTGCCGTTACGACGGACCCTGGGCCGGGGCGGTCGAGCGGTCCCTGATCACCCTCAAGGCCCTCACCTCCGTCTCCACCGGGGGAATCGTCGCCGCTCCCACCGCCTCGCTGCCCGGCTGTGTCGGCGGCGTCCGTAACTGGGACCAGCGTCACTGCTGGCTGCGCGACTCCGCCCGTACCGTCCGCTGCCTGCTGCGCGCCGGACACCGCGAGGAGGCCGCCGCCTGGCTCGACTGGCTGGTGCGTGCCGTCGCGGGCGACCCCGCCGAACTGCAGGCCGTGTACGGCGTCGAGGGACGGCGGCTGCTGCCCGAGACGGAGGCGCCCTGGCTCAGCGGTCACCGCGGCTCGCGGCCCGTCCGGTTCGGCAGCCTCGCAGCCGGGCCGCCCCCGCCCGACGTCTACGGTGAGGTCATGGCCGCCGCCCACGAGGCGCTGAGAGCCGGGATCCCGCTGCCCGAGCACGCGTGGCGGCTGGTGGAGTCGTTGATGGCCCACCTCGCGCGGCACTGGCGCGAACCGGACCGGGGCCCCTGGCAGGTGCGCGGCCCGGACCGCCGGTTCACCCACTCCGGGGTGATGACCTGGGCCGCCGCCGACCGCGCCCTGGCCATGGCGCGACTGCTCGCCGCGGACGCCCCCGTCGGCGCCTGGGAGCGGCTGCGGGCGCGGGCGCACCGCGAGGTGTGCCAACGGGGCTGGGACCCGGATCAGCGCTCCTTCGTCCAGTCCTCCGGCTGCCGCGGCCTGGACGCCACCGCCCTGCTGATGCCCCGGCTGGGCTTCCTGCCCGCCCGCGACCCCCGGGTGCGCGGCACCGTCCTGGCCGTCGGGCGGGAGCTGGAGCACGGCGGCCTCCTGCACCGCTACGCGCCCGCCCGCCACGGGACGGGAACGCATCCGGTGGACGGCCTGCCGGGCCCCGAGGGCGTCCATCCGGCCTGCACCCTCTGGTACGCCGACGCCCTCGCCGCGACCGGCAGCGCCGCCGAGGCCCGGGAGGCCTTCGAGCGGGTCCTCGCGGTCCGCAACGACGTGGGCCTGCTGGCGGAGCAGTGGGACCCCGGCACCGGCCGGCAGCTGGGCAACATTCCGCACGCGGTCAGCCACGCGGCCCTGGCCGACACCGCGTTCACCCTGTCGCGGGCACCGTCCCCGGGGCGCGAGAGCCGTCATGGCCCGGCGGCGTGACGGTCCCGGGGCGGGGCCCGGCCGGCGGGACGTGCGGCCGCCGCCTCAGCCGCGGTGCCGCAGGACGCCGCGCTCGTCGAGGGCGCTCAGCGTGACGTTGAGCCGGTCGATGTCGGCGTCCGAGTTCAGCGCCGTGACCTGGACGCGGAAGCCCACCCGGTCCCGGGGGACCAGGGGGTGGGCGGCGAGGGTGACGTAGATGCCGTGCTCCCACAGCAGGGCGCCCACCGTGTCCAGGTCCTCGGGGTCGGAGAGCGGGATCTCCACGATCGGCAGCTCGTCGTGGCACGGGACGTCCAGCTCCAGACGGTGGACGTGGTCGAGCAGCCGCAGGGTCCTGCGGTGCAGCACGGCGCGGATCTCGTCGCCGCGGCGGTCGTTGACGTCCAGCCCGGCCCTCGCGGTGGCGAGCGAGGCGGTGGGGGACGGTCCGGAGTACAGGTAGGGGCCCGCGGCGGTCTTCAGCCGGTTCTTGAGCGCGGTGGGCAGCGCGAGAAAGGCGAGCAGCGAGGAGTACGCCTTGGAGAAGCCGCCCACGAGCACGATGCCGTCGTACGACTCGCCGGTGTGCCGTACGACGCTGTTGCCGCGCGAGCCGTACCGGCACGGTTCGTCCGGCCGGCGTTCACCGATGACGCCGAAGCCGTGCGCGTCGTCGACGTAGAGGGTCGCGCCGTGGCCGCGGCAGACGGCGGCCAGGGCGGGCAGATCGGGGATGTTGCCGGTCATGCTGTCGACGCCGTCCAGGCACACCAGCCGGGGGCCGCCGGACGGCGTGTCGCGCAACTGGGCGTCCAGCTGGTCGGGACGGTCGGTGTGGCAGCGGTGCAGGGCCGCGCCCTGGGCGCGGGCGGCCACGCAGCCGTCGTAGACGGTCTTGTGCGCGGTGGCGTCGACGAAGACGTGTCCCTCACCCGCCAGGACGGGGATCACCGCCGCGTGGATCAGGGTGATCGTCGGCAGCAGCAGGGTGTCCTCGGCGCCGAGCAGTCCGGTGAGCCGTTCCTCGAGGTCCGGGTAGAGCCGGGGGCTGCCCAGCAGCCGCGACCAGCTGGGGTGGGTGCCCCAGCGCCGTACCGCGGGCTCGACCGCGGCGATGACGTCGTGGTCCCAGTCCAGGCCCAGATAGTTGCAGGAGGCGAAGTCGATCAGCCAGTGGTCGCCGCAGCGGATGTGCCGCCCGCGCACCTCGTCCAGCACGGCGTCGCTCATCGGGCTGCCGCGCCGCAGCCGTTCGAGTCCGGGGCCGGCCGGGGCGGGCAGCCCGCCCGGGCGCGCGGCGGGACGGGACGGGCCGCCGGGGGCGTTCCCCGCCGCGCCCGGCCGGCCGGCCGGTTCGGAACCGCTGTCCTTCATCCGTACCTCCTCCTGACCGCCGTCCGGCCGCCGCGTGGCTCCCCGTTCCCCGTTCGCCGGGCCGGCCGTGCCGGACCGGGGGGCTTTCCGGCCACCGTCCGCGACCCGGCCCCCCTGCCCGTCCTGGCGCAGCAGGGCCTCCTCGCTCTGCCGCGCCGTCATCGGCCGTGCGAACAGATAGCCCTGGCCGAAGCCGCAGCCCATGCCGGCCAGCAGGTCCCGCTGGGCCGGTTCCTCGATGCCCTCGGCGATCACCTGGAGGCCGATGGCGTCCGCCATGTGCACGATGCCCTGGACGAGGGCCACCTGCCGGGGGTCGCCGGGCAGGCCGTCGATGAAGGACTTGTCGATCTTCAACACGTCGAGCGGGAACTCCCGCAGATACCGCAGCGACGAGTAGCCGGTGCCGAAGTCGTCCACCGCGATGCGGACCCCGAGATCCTTGAGCTCCTTGATCAGCCGGTCGAGGTGCGCGTCCCGCTCCATGAGCACCGACTCGGTGAGCTCGAGCTGGAGAGAGCTCCGCGGCAGCCCCGACACGTCGAGCGCCCGGCGCACCTCGTCCACGAACCCCGCCTCGAGCCACTGCCGGCCCGACACGTTCACGCTGACGTACGGCGGCTCGGCCTGGGCGACGTGCTGCTGGAGGCGGGCCATGTCGGCGGTGGCGCTGCGCAGCACCCATGCGCCCAGCGAGGCGATGTGGCCCGTCTCCTCGGCGAGCGGGATGAACCGGCCGGGCGGTACCGGGCCGCGCCGGGCGTGCGGCCAGCGGGCCAGTGCCTCGAAGCCCACGATGTCCGTCCCGGAGCTCCGGGTGAGGTCGACGACGGGCTGGTAGCGCACGGCGAACTCCTCCCGGGCGATCGCGCGGTCCAGCCGGGCCCGCAGATCGTGCCGTTCCACCATGCGCGAGCGCAGTCCCGGTTCGAACCGCCGCCACTGGAGCTTGCCGGCCTCCTTGGCGGCGTACAGCGCGAGATCGGCGAGGACCAGCAGCTCCTCGGGGTCCGAGCTGTCCTGCGCGGTGGCGATGCCCACGCTCGCGGTGACGTTGACGTAGGTGTCGCCGCCCAGCAGGAACGGCCGGTTGAGGCTCTGCAGCAGCTGCGCCGCCAGCAGTTCGGCGTCCACGGGCCGGTGGGCGTCCTCCATCAGCACCGCGAACTCGTCACCGCCGAGCCGGGCGGCGGTGTCGGAGCGGCGCAGCGTGTCCGACAGACGCTCGGCGACGGCCTTGAGGAGGTGGTCGCCCACGGGGTGGCCCAGCGAGTCGTTGACGATCTTGAAGTCGTCGAGGTCGATGAAGAGCAGACAGGTCAGCACGGACTCCCGCCGTCCGCGCAGCAGGGCGCGCCCGGTCCGCTCCAGCAGCAGGCTCCGGTTGGGCAGACCGGTCAGCGGGTCGTGGAAGGCCCGCTGGGTGAGCTCCTGCTCCAGCTGGCGCTGCTCGGTGACGTCCCGCAGGGTGACGACGAGACCGCCGATCGTCTCGTCGTGGCGCAGGTCGCGGCAGCGCACCTCCACCTCGATGCGCTCACCGTCCCGCAGCACCCACCAGTGGTCGTGGCTCTCCTGCCGCCGGGGCCGGCCGAGGGCGGCAAGGGTACGGTCCACCCGGTTCCGGTCGCGGGGGTCCACCAGCCTGCTCAGCGGGGTCCCGGTGAGGGCGGCGCTTCCGAAGAGGGCCCGCGCGGAGGGGCTGGCGTAGCGCACGGTGCCGTCGTCGCGGACGATCAGGATGACGTCCGAGGCGTTGCTCACCAGGGTGCGGAAGTACGCCTCGCTCTGTCTGCGGGTGACCTCCTGACGCAGTGCGATGCGGT
Organism: Streptomyces sp. NPDC047000; assembly: GCF_040644295.1. Classification (NCBI taxonomy): domain Bacteria; kingdom Bacillati; phylum Actinomycetota; class Actinomycetes; order Kitasatosporales; family Streptomycetaceae; genus Streptomyces; species Streptomyces sp. NPDC047000. Next base: position 253,580 of record NZ_JBEYWE010000010.1, on the reverse strand, counting down.
CGCGCGCCAGACTCGCGTGGGAGGCGAGGATGTCCAGGGAGTCGCGCATCTCGGCGAGTCTGCGCTCGGGTCCTGCCGCCAGCAGCGTGCCCGAGGGGGTGCCTCCGGGATGCGGGGGCCTGCCCAGGGGGCAGACCAGCGCGGTCGGCAGGGGGCCCAGCCGGGCTCCGAGGTCCGGGCCGAGACGGACGACGGGCGTGATCAGACTGCCGGACGGCACGGTGTCGTCCGGTCCGGCGAGCCGCCGGTACAGCTGCTGGGCGTCCGGGGCCGTGAGCAGCAGGGTGCGGTGCGGGATCTCCGGGCCGAGCAGCTCGCCGACCGCGCGTGCGCAGGACCGCGTGATCTCGTCGGTGCTCACCGCGGACACCAGGGAGGCGGTCGCGGTGCCGAGCGCCTGTTCCCGGGCGAGCGCCTTGCGGTGCGCGACCATCATGGCGGCCAGCCGGAGGATGACCAGCAGGATCAGCACCGTGGAGAACACCGCGAGCACCGCCGTGTCGTGCACCGTGCCCCGGGCCTCGTCCAGGAGCAGCAGGCCCGGCGCGATCAGCGTGGCCCCGGCCAGCAGCGCCAGGCGCCGGGCCGGGGGCAGCACGGTCTGCGGGCGCGGTTCCGGACGGGTCAGGCGCACCATGTCGGGGTGCAGGGCGGCGAGTCCCCAGGCGGCGTAGAAGACGATCCAGCCCGTGTCCAGGAGGGTGCCGTGCTGCCAGGTGCCGTTCAGCTGCAGGATCCCGTAGACGATGTCGATGCCCAGCAGTGTCGCGGTGCCCAGGACGAGCAGCCGTACGGAACGGTTGCGCCCCTGGCCGGGGCTGGGGGCGAGCAGCCTGAGCAGCATGGCCAGCACCAGCACGTCACCCAGCGGGTACGCGACGCCGAGGGCACGCTGCTGCCAGGTCAGGTCGTCCGCCACGGCCAGCGGGTGCACCACGTAGACCCAGGCCGGAAGGGCGAGGGCCGTGGTCACGATCAGGGCGTCCAGGAGGCTCGGTACGTCGTGGTCCGCCCAGCGGTGCCGGACGAACCCGAACAGCCCGGCGGCGAACAGCGGGTAGACCGCGAGATAGCAGACGTCGGCGGGGGAGGGGTACGGGTTCACGGCCTGGAAGTACGACTCGGCGACGTTGTAGTAGGTGTCGCCCACGGCGAAGAGCAGCAGCCCGGCGGCGAGCGCCAGCCAGGGCCAGGGGTGGTCGGGCCGGTGCACACGGATCCCGGCGAGCACGGCGGCGACGCCGCTGACCCCGATCACCGCCCACAGCGGCGTCCCCAGGACCGGGACCGTCATGTACAGAGCGGTGACGATTCCGACCGTCGCGAGAAAGGCGGCTCTCAGCCGCCGGGCGGAGGACACGGTCGAGCGCCTCCCCCTGTTTCCGGAGGAGCGCAGCCGGGCGATCGGAAGGGCCCGGCCCGGGCGTTTCATCCCCCGATCGTAGGCACACCCCGTGGGGCACGCATCCCGGCACGGGCCCGGCGGCCCGGAGCGCCGGGGTGTCCGGAGCGGTGCCGGCGGCGTCCCGCCGTTCGTCCCCTGGCCGGGGCCGTCCGCCGGCCCGTCCGCCCCGCGGACGTCGTTAACCTGGGATCATGCCGTCCCCGCGCCGTACCGCCCGCCAGTCCGATCTGCTCCAGCGCCTGGTCGCCCTGCTGACGGCGGAGGGGTTCGCCGGTCTGACGCTGGACGACCTGGCGGAACGGCTGCACTGCTCCAAGACGACGCTGTACCAGCTGGCCCGCAGCAAGCAGGGCCTGGTCGTGGAGGCCGTCAAGCACTACTTCCGCGGGGCGACCGAGGCCGTGGAGAAACGGGTCGCCGCGACCTCGGACCCCGCCGAGCGGGTGCGGTCCTATCTCACCGCCGTCGCCGAACAGCTGCGCCCGCTGTCCCGGCGGTTCCTCGACGACGTGGCGCTGTTCCCGCCCGCGCGCGAGGTCTACGAGGCGAACACCCGGATGGCCGCCGAGCGGGTGCGGCAGCTGATCGCCGAGGGGGTGTCCGGCGGTGTCTTCCGCGAGGTGCACGCCGCGTTCGTGGGGGAGGTCGCGGCGGCCACCATGCGGCAGATCCAGCAGGGGGAGCTGGGGGCGCGCACCGGGCTGAGCGACGCGGAGGCGTACGAGCAGCTCGCGTCGCTGATCGTGCACGCGGTGGCGACCTGACCCGCGGGGGATCGCCCCCGCCGCCCCTTCCCTCTCCCGTCCCCGGGGGCCGCGCCCCCGGACCCCCTTGCACGCCCTTGCCGCTCGTCCTCCGGACCCCGCCCTGGGACCCCGCCCGTGGTCCGTTGCCCCCGCGTGCCGTACGCTGAACGATACTGACGTACCTCTCTCAGTATCGTTCCGCGGAGGCCGCCATGCCTGCCACTCGCATCCTCCCGACCGAGGAAGCCGTCGACCTCGTCGAGCTCACCCGCACCCTCGCCGCCAAGGAACTCGCGCCCCGGGTCGCCGAGGCGGAGGCCGACGCCGCCTTCCCGCGCGAGGTGTTCCGCACCCTCGGCCGCAGCGGGCTGCTCGGGCTGCCCTTCGCCGAGAAGGACGGCGGCGCGGGCCAGCCGTACGAGGTCTATCTCCAGGTCCTGGAGGAGATCGCCGCCGTCTGGTCCAGCGTCGCGGTCGGCATCTCCGTGCACGCCCTGTCCTGTCTGCCGCTGGCCCGCTTCGGCACCGACGAGCAGCGCGGCGCCTGGCTGCCGGAGATGCTCGCCGGTGAGCTGCTGGGCGCCTACTGCCTCTCCGAGCCGCACGCCGGATCCGACCCGTCCGCCCTGCGCACCCGCGCGGTCCGCGACGGCGACGACTACGTCATCAACGGCACCAAGGCGTGGACCACGCACGGCGGCTACGCGGACTTCTACACCGTCATGGCCCGCACCTCCGACGACGGCGGCCACGGCATCTCCTGCTTCTTCGTGCCCGCCTGCACCCCGGGCCTGACCGCCGACCCGCCCGAGCGCAAGATGGGCCTGACCGGCTCGGCCACCGCCACCATGCGCTTCGAGGACGTCCGGGTGCCCGCCGAGCGCCGGATCGGCGCCGAGGGGCAGGGACTGAAGATCGCGCTCGCCTCCCTGGACTGCGGACGCCTCGGCATCGCCGCCGTCGCCACCGGGCTCGCCCAGGGCGCCCTCGACCACGCCGTGCGCTACGCCCGCGAGCGGGAGACCTTCGGCAAGCCGATCATCGAGCACCAGGGTCTCGCCTTCGTCCTCGCCGACATGAGCGCCGCCCTCGAGTCGGCCCGCGCCACCGCGCTGTCCGCCGCCCGGCTGAAGGACCGCGACCTGCCCTTCACACGCGAGGCGTCCATCGCCAAACTCGTCGCCACGGACAACGCCATGAAGGTGACCACGGACGCCGTCCAGGTCCTCGGCGGGTACGGGTACACGCGTGACTTCCCCGTCGAGCGCTATATGCGCGAGGCCAAGGTCATGCAGATCTTCGAAGGCACCAACCAGATCCAGCGCCTGGTCATCTCCCGGGCGCTCGACCGGAACGACGGCGGTGCGCTGACCGTCGTCGGCAAGGAGTGAGGATGCAGCTCGACAACACCGCCGCCCTCGTCACCGGCGGTGCGTCCGGCCTGGGCGCGGCCACCGCGAAGGCCCTCGCCGGGCACGGCGCCAGGGTCTTCGCCGTGGACCTCGAGGACGCCGTCGGCAAGGCGCCCGAGGTGACCGGGGTGAGCTACCTGGCCGCCGACGTCACGGACCCCGGGCAGGTGCGCGCCGCGGTGGGGGCGGCCGCCGGGGCCGGGGTGCCGCTGCGGACGGTGGTCAACTGCGCCGGGATCGGCCCCTCGATGCGGATCCTCGGCAAGAAGGGCGTGCACGACCTCGCCCTGTACGCCAAGGTCGTCCAGGTCAATCTGATCGGTACCTTCAACGTCCTCGCGCTCGCCGCCGAGGCCGTCGCGGAGACCGACGCCGACGAGCACGGGCAGCGCGGTGTCGTCGTCAACACCGCGTCCATCGCCGCCTACGACGGCCAGATCGGCCAGGCCGCCTACTCCTCCTCCAAGGGCGGCGTCGTCGGCCTGACCCTGCCGGCCGCCCGCGATCTCGCGCAGTACGGCATCCGGGTGTGCACCATCGCCCCCGGCATCGTGGAGACACCGATGCTGGCCACGGTCTCCGAGGACTTCCGCGCCTCGCTCGCCGCCGGGGTGCCCTTCCCGCAGCGCCTGGCCCGGCCCGAGGAGTACGCCCAGCTGGTCCTGACGATCGTCGGCCACGACTACCTCAACGGCGAGACGATCCGCATGGACGGCGCCCTGCGGATGGCCCCCCGCTGAGCCCGGCGCGGCTCACGACCGGATCACGACCGGATCATGACCGGCACTCATGGCCTGACCAGCAGCTGGAAGTCGAACGCGTACCGGGACGCACGGTAGAGGTGCGTCCCGTACTCGACCGGGCGGCCCGAGTCGTCGTAGGCGGTGCGCTGCATGGTCAGCAGTGCCGCGCCCTCCTTCTCGTCGAGCAGCGCCGCCTCCTCGGCGGTGGCGTTGCGCGCGCCGACGCTCTGCCGCGCGCTGTGCAGGGTGATCCCGGCCCCGCGCATCAGCCGGTACAGACCCGCCGACTCCAGCCGGTCGGTGGCCGGTTCGAGCAGGGCCGCCGGGAGGTAGTTGGTCAGGAACGCCACCGGCCGGCCGTGTGCCGAGCGCAGCCGCTCCAGCACCGTCACCTCCGCGCCCTCCGCGAGACAGAGCGCGGCGGCCACCTCGGCGGGGGGCACCGCGCGTTCGTTGCGCAGCACCCGGGTCGCCGGGTCCTGCCCGGCCGCTTCCAGGTCGTCGTGGAGGCTGCTGAGTTCCAGCGGCCGCCGGACCTGGCTGTGCACGACCTGGGTGCCCACCCCGCGGCGGCGCACCAGCAGCCCCTTGTCGACCAGGGACCGGATCGCCTGCCGCACCGTGGGGCGGGACAGCCCGAGCCGGTCCGACAGATCGACCTCGTTGCCCAGCAGGTCGCCCGGAGCAAGCACACCGTGCTCGATCGCCGCCTCCAGTTGCAGGGCGAGCTGGTGGTACAGCGGCACCGGACTGCCCCGGTCCAGCGTGAACCGGACCGGGTCCAGGGCCGCGACGGCCGCGGCACGGGTCCGGCCTCCCGGGGTTCTCGCCACCGGGCACCTCCTTCCGATCGGCAACGACGTTGCCGCGCAAGCGATATGACGGCCTGTCAATGTCCTTCTGTCATCAGGGTGTTCACAGGTGGCGGCGGCGTGCGGTGACGCTCCGGTCGTAGCGTTCGCGCGCCGCGACGGCGGCCTCGCGGGAGGCGGTCTCGGCGACCGGGACGTCCCACCAGGCCTCGGCCGGGGGAGCCGTCGGGGCCGGGTCGGTCTCGACGTAGACGCAGGTCGGCCGGTTCGAGGCGCGTGCCGCGGCGAGCGCCTCGCGCAGTTCCCGCACCGTCCCGGCGCGCAGTACGTCCATGCCGAGGCTGCCGGCGTTGGCGGCGAGGTCGACGGGCAGCGGGGCGCCGGTGAAGGTGCCGTCGGCGGCCCGGTAGCGGTAGGCGGTGCCGAACCGCTCGCCGCCCACCGACTCCGACAGGCCGCCGATGGAGGCGTACCCGTGGTTCTGGAGGAGGACCAGGTTGACGGGCAGGCCCTCCTGGACGGCGGTGACGATCTCGGTCGGCATCATCAGATAGGTGCCGTCGCCGACCAGCGCCCACACGGCGGTGTCCGGTGCGGCCTGCTGGACGCCGACCGCGGCCGGGATCTCGTAGCCCATGCAGGAGTAGCCGTACTCCAGGTGGTACTGGCGCGGGGAGCGCGCCCGCCACAGTTTGTGCAGGTCACCGGGGAGCGAACCGGCCGCGTTGATGACGACGTCGGTGTCCTGGACGACGGCGTCGAGCGCGCCGAGCACCTGCGTCTGGGTGGGTACGGCGTTCTCGTCGGCGGCCCGGTAGGCGGCCTCGACGACCTGCTCCCAGCGCTCCTTCCCGGCCCGGTACTCCGCCTCGTAGGCCGCGTCCACCCGGTGCCCGGCCAGCGCCCCGGTGAGCGCCGTGAGTCCGGCGCGGGCGTCGGCGACGACGGTGCGCGCGGACAGCTTGTGGGCGTCGAAGGCGGTGATGTTGAGGTTGACGAACCGGACGTCCGGATGCTGGAAGAGGGTGCCGGAGGCGGTGGTGAAGTCGCTGTAGCGGGTGCCGACGCCGATCACCAGGTCGGCGGTGCGGGCGAGTTCGTCGGCGACGGCGGTACCGGTGTGGCCGATGCCGCCGAGGTCGGCGGGGTGGTCGTGGCGCAGGGCGCCCTTGCCCGCCTGGGTGGAGGCGACCGGGATGCCGGTGGCGTCGGCCAGCGCCCGCAGGGCGTCCTCGGCCTCGCTGTGGTGCACCCCGCCGCCCGCGACGATCAGCGGGCGGGCGGCGGCCCGGACCGCGCGGGCGGCCTCCTCCAGCTCGCAGGGGTCGGGCACGGGCCGCCGGACGTGCCAGACGCGCTCGGCGAAGAACTCCCCGGGCCAGTCGTACGCCTCCGCCTGCACGTCCTGCGGCAGGGCGAGGGTGACGGCGCCGGTCTCGGCGGGGTCGGCCAGTACCCGCATCGCGTGCAGCGCGGACGGGATCAGCTGCTCGGGGCGGGTGACGCGGTCGAAGTACCGGGAGACCGGGCGCAGGGTGTCGTTGACCGACACGTCGGCCTCGACGGGGTGCTCCAGCTGCTGGAGCAGCGGGTCGGCCGCGTGGCCGGCGAAGTAGTCGCCGGGCAGCAGCAGCACCGGGAGGCGGTTGATCGTGGCGAGGGCGGCACCGGTGACGAGGTTGGTGGCGCCCGGCCCGATGGAGGTGGTGACCGCCTGCGCGGAGAGCCGGTTGAGCTGCCGGGCGTGGCCGACCGCCGCGTGCACCATCGCCTGCTCGTTGCGCCCCTGGTGGTACGGCATCACGTCGCCGTACTCCAGGAGCGCCTGGCCGACGCCGGCGACGTTGCCGTGGCCGAAGATGCCCCAGGTGCCGGCGATCAGCCGGTGCCGTGTGCCGTCGCGTTCGGTGTACTGCGCGGCCAGGAACCGCACCAGGGCCTGGGCGACGGTCAGACGGCTCGGGGAAGGGCTCATCAGGGCGGACCTCACTGGGACGGGGCGGTGGAGAGGGGCAGGCGGGGGTCGACGGGCCGGTCCGGCCAGGTCCCCCGGATCCAGGCGTGGTCGGGGTGGTCGCGGATCAGCCAGGCGCGGTCGGGATCCGGGCCCGCCATGACGTTGAGGTAGTACATGGCGTGGCCCGGCACCGCCATGGACGGCCCGTGCCAGCCGTCGGGGATGAGGACCACGTCGCCGGAGCGGACCTCGGCGAGCACATCGGTGTCCCGGCCCGGACCGGAGGGCGTGACCCGCTGGTAGCCGAGGCCGGGCGTGCCGTCGTGGGCGGCGAACTCGAAGTAGTACACCTCCTCGAGGACGGACTCCTCGCCGGGCCGGTGCTCGTCGTGCTTGTGGGGCGGGAACGACGACCAGTTGCCGCCCGGGGTGAGCACCTCGACGGCGATCAGCCGGTCGCACTCGAAGACCCCGGCGGCGCCGAAGTTGTTGACCTGGCGCGAGCAGCCGCCGGTGCCGCGCAGTTCGACGGGTACGGCGGAGGCGGGGCCGTAGCGGGCGGGCAGCCGCCGGGTGCAGCGGGCGCCGGTGAGCGCGAACCGCCCGCCGTCCGCGGAGGTGACGGTCACGCGGGCGTCGCGGGGGACGTAGGCGAAGTCACTGACCGCGCTGAACACATCGGCGCGGCCGTGCAGGGCGAAGGTGTCCCGGCCGAAGTCGTCGGTGGACGTCACGGTGCAGGCGCCGGACAGCGGCAGCACGATCCACTCGCTCCCGTCGGTGGCGAAGGTGTGCGAGCCGCCGGCCGGCAGCTCCAGCACCCGCAGGCTCGAGAAGCCCCAGCCGGCCTTCTCGGGGGTGACGTCGACGGCGTAGGGACCGTCGGCGGCCCGGCCTGCGGGCAGGTGGTGCGTACTCAGGGGCATGGGACGCGTCTCCGTTTCACAGCGGGCACAGGTACAGGCAGTCGCGGGCCGTGGCGGGCCGTCGCGGGCGTTTCACCGCACGCTGGTCCAACGCGGGCCGTCTCACTGCGGACGGTCTCACCGCGGGCGGTCTCACAGCAGGCCGACGGCCGTGTCGACCGCCTGCGCGACGGTGCCCTCGGCCGGGTAGAGCAGGGACCGGCCGACGACCATGCCCTGCACGGTGGGGAGTCTGAGGGCCTTGCGCCAGCGCTCGTAGGCCGCCGCCTGGACGTCCGGGCCCTCGCCGATCTCGCCGCCGAGCAGGACCACGGGCAGGGTGGAGGTCCCCAGGACCTCCGCCATGTCGTCGGGGTCGTCGGTGACGGGCAGCTTCAGCCAGGTGTAGGCCGAGGTGCCGCCGAGACCTGAGGCGATGGCGACCGACCTGGTGACCGCCCCGGCGGACAGGTCGTTGCGCACCCGTCCGTCGACGCGGCGCGATACGAACGGCTCGACGAACAGCGGCAGCCGGCGGGCCGCCATGTCGTCGACGGCGCGGGCGGCCGACTCCATGGTGGTGAGGGAGCCCGGGTCGTCGTAGTCGATGCGCAGCAGCAGCTTGCCCGCGTCCAGGCGCAGCCGTTCGATGTCCCGGGCGCGGTGGCCGGTGAAGCGGTCGTCCAGCTCGAACGCGGCGCCGGCGAGGCCCCCGCGGTTCATCGAGCCCATGACGACCTTGTTCTCCAGCACGCCGAGCAGCAGCAGGTCCTCCAGGACGTCGGCGGTGGCGAGCACACCGTCGACGCCCGGCCTCGACAGCGCGACGCAGAGACGCTCCAGCAGGTCGGCGCGGTTGGCCATGGCCAGCGGGCGGTCACCCACGGCGAGTGAGCCGCGGGCCGGGTGGTCGGCGGCCACGATCATCAGACGGCCCCCGGTGCCGATCAGCGGGCGCCGGGCGCGGCGGGCCCAGGCCTCGGCGACGGCCTCGGGGTGCCTGGCCCGGAGCGCGGGGAGATCGGGGATGGTGATGGTCAAGGAAGGCTCCGGTGGTTCGGGGTGGCCGGGCGGGCCGGGCGAGCCGGTGGCCGTGCGGTGGCCGAGGCGTCCGCGGCATCTCCGGCATCTGTGGCATCTGTGATATCTGCGGCGGCCGCGGTCTGTGCAGTGTCTGTGGTGTTTGCCACATCCGTGGCGCCTGTGAGGCTTGTGACATCTGTGACGGCCGTGGCATCTGCGACAGTCGCGCCGTCTGTGACCGCCTGCGACTGTGGGACACCCGGGGCATTTGTGACGCCTGTGACGGTGTCACCTCCCGCGGCGGACCGCTCCAGCAGGGCGTCCACCTCCGCCGGGGCCGGCATCGCGGAGGAGCAGGCGAGCCGGGAGGCGACGAGGGCGCCGGCCGCGTTGGCGTACCGCATGATCCGCTCCAGGTCCCAGCCGGACAGCAGCCCGTGGCAGAGCGAGCCGCCGAACGCGTCGCCCGCGCCGAGGCCGTTGACCACCTCGACGGGCACCGGCGGCACCTCCGCCGACCGGCCGTCGCGGTGCACGGCGAGCACGCCCCGGGGCCCCTGTTTGACCACGGCCAGCTCGACACCCGCCGCGAGCAGCGCCTCCGCGCAGGCGCGCGGCTCGCGCACCCCGGTGGCGATCTCGCACTCGTCGAGGTTGCCGACGGCGACCGTGGCGTGCCGCAGGGCCGCGGCGTAGTGGGGGCGGGCGGCATCGGGATCACGCCAGAACATGGGGCGCCAGTCGAGGTCGAAGACCGTGGTCCCGGCCTTGGCGCGGGCCTGGAGGGCGGCGAGGGTGGCGGAGCGGCTGGGCTCCTCGCTGAGGCCGGTGCCGGTCATCCAGAAGATCCGGGCGGCGCGGATCGCGGCGAGGTCCAGTTCGCCGGCGTGGATCTCCAGGTCGGGAGCCTTGGGGCGGCGGTAGAAGTACAGCGGGAAGTCGTCCGGCGGGAAGATCTCGCAGAACGTCACGGGCGTCGGATACTCCGCGACGGGGGTGACCCAGCGGTCGTCGACGCCGAACTCCTTGAGCGCCTGGTGCAGATAGGCGCCGAAGGGGTCGTCGCCGGTTCGGGTGACGACGGCGGTCGCGCGGCCGAGCCGGGCGGCCGCGACGGCGACGTTGGCGGCCGATCCGCCGAGGAACTTCCCGAATGTCTCGACCTGGGCCAGCGGCACGCCGGTCTGCAGCGGGTAGAGGTCGACTCCGATGCGGCCCATGGTGATCAGGTCGAAGGGGTGGGCGGTTTCGGCCATGTGCGACGCCTCTCGAGCTGCGGGGGATGCGGGCCGTGGGGGATGCTGCGGACCGGGGACCGACCGCCGGTCCGGGGGTCCTGCCGCTCTCCAGGTGTAGGTCCCGGGAGGCGGTCGTGTCAATACTTTGTATTTACATTCGGACCTATTTCGACATGATGTCTTAACAAAGTATTGACAGCGGTTGTCTCAGGGGCTTTGATCCGGTGCCAGCACAGCAGCCGGTTCCACGGCATACGATCCGGTGGTCGAGGATCACGGATTTCCGGGATCTTCGCGTTACCGATCACTACAGCCCAAAGCACAGTGAGGTGCAGGAAAGAATGGACCGCTCTTCTCGCTCCCGCAGATTCGCCCCCGTCGTGGCTGTCGCCGCCGCGGCAGCCCTGACCCTCGCGGGCTGCTCGAGCAGTTCCGGCGGCAAGAAGTCCGAAGAGGGCGGGACCAATGCCTCCGCGGGCAAGGCCACCACGCCCCGGATGACCGTCGCCCTGGTGACGCACCAGGCACCGGGCGACACCTTCTGGGACATCGTCCGCAAGGGCGCCGAGGCCGCTGCCGCGAAGGACAACATCAAGCTCGTCTACTCCGCCGACCCCAACGCGGGCAACCAGGCCACCCTGGTCCAGAACGCGGTGGACCAGAAGGTCGACGGCATAGCCCTGACCCTGGCCAAGCCCGACGCCATGAAGGACGTCATCGGCAAGGCCACGGCGGCGAAGATACCCGTCGTCGGCCTGAACTCCGGTGTGAGCGACTGGCAGAAGCTCGGGCTCACGGAATTCTTCGGCCAGGACGAGTCCGTCGCCGGTGAGGCGCTCGGCAAGAAGCTCAACGAGATCGGCGCCAAGCACACCGTGTGCGTCATCCACGAGCAGGGCAACGTCGGCCTGACCCAGCGCTGCTCCGGAGTGAAGAAGACCTTCTCCGGCAAGACCGACATCCTCTACGTCAACGGCGCGGACATGCCGTCCGTGAAGTCGACGATCACCGCCAAGCTCAAGCAGGACAGCTCCATCGACTACATCACCACCCTGGGGGCGCCCTTCGCGCTGACCGCGGTGCAGTCCGTGGGCGACGCCGGCAGCAAGGCGAAGATCGCCACCTTCGACCTCAACAAGCAGCTGACCGGCGCCATCAAGAAGGGCACCATCCAGTTCGCCGTGGACCAGCAGCCGTATCTGCAGGGCTACCTCGCGGTCGACTCGCTGTGGCTCTACAAGAACAACGGCAACTACATGGGCGGCGGTGAGCAGCCGGTGCTGACCGGTCCGGCCTTCGTCGACAAGAGCAACGTCGATGCCGTCGCGCAGTACGCGGCGAAGGGCACCCGGTGATGACGATGACCCAGCATGCCGAGCCGGCGGTGTCCACACCGCCGGCCTCCGGCCCCGAGGAAAGCGACGGCCGCACCCTCCAGCGCTCCCTGGCGCTCAGGATGCTGGCCCGCCCCGAAGTCGGCGTCTTCCTCGGCGCCGTGGCCGTGTACGTGTTCTTCCTCGTCACCGCCCCGCCGGTGCGCGACGGCAGCTCCATGGCCAACATCCTCTACCAGTCGTCGACCATCGGCATCATGGCCCTGCCGGTCGCCCTGCTGATGATCGGCGGCGAGTTCGACCTCTCGTCCGGTGTCGCCGTGATCAGCTCGGCGCTCACCGCGAGCATGCTCAGCTACCAGCTCACCATGAACGTATGGGTGGGCGTGCTGCTGTCGCTGGTCCTGTCACTGGCCGTCGGTTTCTTCAACGGCTGGATGGTCGTGAAGACCGGGCTGCCGAGCTTCCTGGTCACCCTGGCCACGTTCCTGGTCCTGCAGGGCGTCAACCTCGCCGTCACCAAGCTCGTCACCGGCAACGTCGCCACCGACGACATCAGCGACATGGACGGCTTCGACCAGGCGAAGAAGGTCTTCGCCTCGTCCTTCGACGTCGCCGGCGTCCAGGTGAAGATCACCATCGTGTGGTGGCTGGTCTTCGCGGCCCTCGCCACCTGGGTCCTGCTGCGCACCACCTACGGCAACTGGATCTTCGCCGTCGGCGGCAACCAGGACAGTGCCCGTGCCGTCGGCGTCCCGGTGGGTCTCACCAAGATCTCCCTGTTCATGACCGTCGGCTTCGGCGCCTGGTTCATCGGCATGCACCAGCTGTTCTCCTTCAACACCGTGCAGTCCGGCGAGGGGGTCGGCCAGGAGCTGATCTACATCTCCGCCGCGGTGATCGGCGGCTGCCTGCTGACCGGCGGCGCCGGCTCGGCGATCGGGCCGGTCTTCGGTGCCTTCATGTTCGGCATGGTGCAGCAGGGCATCGTCTACGCGGGCTGGAACCCCGACTGGTTCAAGGCATTCCTCGGCGTGATGCTGCTCGGCGCCGTACTGATCAATCTGTGGGTCCAGCGCGCGGCGACCCGAAGGTGACCGACATGACGAACAACGAAGCCGGAACCCACGGCGCCGTCCTCCAGGACGCCGCGCCGGGCGACGCGGACCAGCCGCTCGTCGAGCTCCGCAACGCCGGCAAGTCCTACGGCAACATACGCGCCCTGCACGGCGTCGACCTCACCGTCCACGCGGGCAGGGTCACCTGTGTGCTCGGTGACAACGGTGCCGGCAAGTCCACCCTCATCAAGATCATTTCCGGGCTCCACCAGCACACCGAGGGCGACTTCCTCGTCGACGGCGCGCCGGTGCGGTTCTCCAGCCCCCGTGAGGCCCTCGCCAAGGGCATCGCCGCGGTCTACCAGGACCTCGCCACGGTGCCGCTGATGCCGGTGTGGCGGAACTTCTTCCTCGGCTCCGAGATCACCAAGGGGCCCTGGCCCGTGCGGCATCTCGACATCCCCCGGATGAAGAAGACCGCGGACCGGGAACTGCGCAACATGGGCATCGTCCTGGACGACCTGGAGCAGCCCCTCGGCACGCTCTCCGGCGGTCAGCGCCAGTGCGTCGCCATCGCCCGCGCCGTCTACTTCGGCGCCCGCGTCCTCATCCTCGACGAGCCCACCGCCGCCCTCGGCGTCAAGCAGTCCGGAGTGGTGCTCAAGTACGTCGCCGCCGCCCGCGACCGCGGTCTCGGCGTGATCTTCATCACCCACAACCCGCACCACGCGTACATGGTCGGCGACCACTTCAGCGTGCTGCGGCTGGGCACCCTCGAACTGTCCGCATCCCGCGCCGAGGTCACCCTCGAGGAACTGACCAACCACATGGCGGGCGGCGCCGAACTGGACACGCTCCGCCACGAGCTGGCGCAGGTGCGCGGCGTGGACGTCGAGGAACTCCCCGAGAAGGGGGACCGGCCCGTCCCCGCTCCCGCCCCAGAGTCCGTCCCGTCAACGGAAGGATCCTCCTGACATGACCCCTGCCCTGGACCGCATCCGGGTCGGCTCGGCACCCGACTCCTGGGGAGTCTGGTTCCCCGACGACCCGCAGCAGGTGCCCTGGGAACGCTTCCTCGACGAGGTCGCCGAGGCCGGCTACTCCTGGATCGAGCTGGGCCCCTACGGCTACCTGCCCACCGACCCGGCACGGCTCACCGACGAGACGGACCGGCGCGGCCTCAGGGTCTCCGCGGGCACGGTCTTCACCGGCCTGCACCGCGGCCCGGCGGTCTGGGAGTCCACCTGGGAGCACGTCGGCCAGGTCGCGGAGCTCACCAGGGCGATGGGCGCGACGCATCTCGTGGTGATCCCCTCCTTCTGGCGCGACGACAAGACCGCCGAGATCATCGAGCCGCCGGAGCTCACCACCGAGCAGTGGGGTCATCTCACCCAGGGCATGGAGCGGCTCGGCCGCCGGGTGAAGGAGACGTACGGGCTGGACATCGTCGTCCACCCGCACGCCGACACCCACATCGACACCGAGGTCCACGTCGAGCGCTTCCTCGACTCGACCGACCCCGACCTGGTCAGCCTGTGCCTCGACACCGGGCACTACGCCTACTGCGGCGGCGACAGCGTCAAGCTGATCGAGACCTACGGCGAGCGCATCGGCTATCTGCACCTCAAGCAGGTCGACCCGGAGATCCTCGCGGACGTCGTCAAGAACGAGATCCCCTTCGGCCCCGCGGTCCAGCGCGGCGTGATGTGCGAACCGCCGGCCGGCGTCCCGGAACTCGGCCCGGTCCTGACGGCGGCCCAGAAACTGGGCGTGGACCTGTTCGCGATCGTGGAGCAGGACATGTACCCCTGCCCCCCGGACAAGCCCCTCCCGATCGCGGTCCGCACCCGCGCGTTCCTCCGCTCCTGCGGAGCGTGAGCGCCGCCGCGGACACGGCACGACCGACGGGGCGCGCCGACGACGCCGCGCCCCCGTCCCCCTGCCGGGCCGGGGCACGCCGTACGACCCGGCGCCGGCAGCCCACCGCCCGCACCCACCCGTGCCGCCCCGCGGCACGACTGCCCGCGGCTGAGACGGCCCGGCCCCGGCCCCTTGGCCGGGCGGAGCCGAGCCCCGCGGCTGACGCGGACCGCAACTCCCCAGGGGCGCGGGGAACTGCGCGACCGGCCACGACGCGTCCGCAGTCGAACTCGGCGACGGGCCGCGACGAACCCCTGGTCGAAGAACCACCGAGCCGCGCGCAGCGCTAAAGTCGGCGGCATGACCACACCGCGGGATCTGTTCGTCGTCACCCTGGACGTGGCGTCGAGCCACCCCGCGCCCGGCGACCTGTCGCTCGCCCTCGCCGGCGCCGAGCTGATCGACCTCCTGCGCCTGGAGGCCGCCGTGCTCGACGGCGAACGCATCGTCCCGGCGACCCCGCGGGACGTCCCCGACCCGATGCTGGCCCAGGCCGCCGCGTCCCTCAGGCCGCAGGTTCCCCACGAGACGGTGGAGGACTGGCTGTGGCGCCGCGGCCGCGGCCTGTCCGTGGCGTACCGGGACGCCTTCGAGGCGGAGGGACTGCTCACCCTGCGCCGCCGCCGCTGGCTGCCCGCCTGGATCGGGCAGACCGCCCTGGTCGACTCACCCACCCGTACCCGTGCCGGGCACCGCTGGGCCGCCGAGGATCCCGTGCTCGCCGCCCTCGCCACGGCCGCCGGCGTCTCCGACCGGCCCGCCGCCGACCTGCGCGACGTCACCGACGAGTCGGTGGTCACGATCCTCGCCGCCGTCGACGACGCCGTCACGGAACTGGTCGGCGTCCGCCACCGCAAGTCCATCGAGGACGCGGCGTTCTCCAACGTATGGCGCGGCGCCTGACGGCTCGCCCGGCCCCGCGCCGCTCTCACCGCCGCCCCGGCGTCCGGCCGCCCCCGGTCGCCCGCGCCGGGCTCAGGCGCCCCCGCCCCGTACCTCCGCGATCGTCACCGGCCGGTGCTCCCGCAGGGACAGCGTGCACGCCTCCGCGATCCAGCCGGACTCCAGGGCGTCGGCGATCGTGCAGGGGGAGGGGCGGGTGCCCGCGACGACCTCGGTGAACGCGGTCAGCTCGGCGCGGTAGGCGGCCGTGAAGCGGTCCATGAAGAAGTCGTGCGGCGTGCCCGCCGGGAAGGTCGTACCCGGCTCCACCGAACGCAGCGGCAGCTTGTCCTCCAGGCCCACCGCGATGGAGTCCGCGAAGCCGTGCAGCTCCATGCGGACGTCGTAACCCCGGGCGTTGTGGCGGCTGTTGGACACCACCGCGATCGTGCCGTCGTCCAGGGTGAGGATCGCGCCGGTGGTGTCGGCGTCGCCCGCCTCCCTGATGTAGTCGGCGCCCCGGTTGCCGCCGACCGCGTACACCTCGGTCACCTCGCGGCCGGTCACCCAGCGGATGATGTCGAAGTCGTGCACCGAGCAGTCGCGGAAGATCCCGCCCGACGACGCGATGTACGCGGCCGGCGGCGGCGCCGGGTCCAGGGTCGTCGAGCGGACCGTGTGCAGCTTGCCCAGCTCACCGCTCCGCACGGCCTCCCGGGCGGCCGTGAAGCCGGCGTCGAAGCGGCGGTTGAAGCCGATCTGGATCGGCACGTCGCTGCCCTCGACGGCCTTGAGGACCTCCGCACCCTCCGCCATCGTGCGCGCCACGGGCTTCTCGCAGAAGACCGGGACACCCGCCTCCACACCGGCCAGGATCAGCGTCGGATGGGCGTCCGTGGCCGCCGCGACGACCAGGCCGTCCACCCCTGCGGCCAGCAGCGCCTCCGGAGAGTCCGCGACCTCGGCGCCGAACCGCTCCGCGGCGGACTTGGCCGCGTCCGCGAACGGGTCGGCGACGACGAGGGACTCGACGGCGTCCAGCGCGGACAGGGTCTCGGCGTGGAAGGCGCCGATACGGCCGAGGCCGAGGATTCCGATACGCATGGGGGTACAGCTCCTTGGTGCGGTGCGGTGGAGAAGCGGGGGAAAGGGAGGATATGGCGCGGCCTAGTCCAGGCCGCCGAGTACGTTCTGGTCCCAGTCGATCACCGAGCCGGTGACCACGCCGGACCGGTCGGACAGCAGCAGGACCACGAAGTCGGCGATCTCGTCCGGCTGGCCGAGCCTGCCCATCGGCAGCCGGGCCGCGGCCTGTTCACGCCAGTCGTCCCCGGCACCGTGGAAGGTGCGCTGGGTGGCGTCCTCACCCTCGGTCTCCGTCCAGCCGATGTTCAGGCCGTTGATCCGGATCCGGTCCCAGCGGTGGGCGTGCGCCGTGTTGCGGGTCAGACCGATCAGCCCCGCCTTGGCCGCGACGTACGGCGCCAGGAACGGCTGCCCGCCGTGGGCGGAGGACGTGATGATGTTGACGATCGTGCCGGCCGCCTCCCGCGCCACCATGTCCGCCACCGCCGCCTGCATCGCGAAGAACGGCGCCCGGAGATTGATCGCGACGTGCGCGTCGAACAGCTCCGGCGTGGTGCTCAGCAGGCTGCCGCGGGAGGTGAGCCCGGCGGAGTTCACCAGGCAGTCGACCCGGCCGTACGCGGCGACCACGTCCAGTACGGCGGACTTGGCCTGCTCGGCGTCCGACAGGTCGGCCTGGACGAACATCGCTTTGCCGCCCGCCTCCGACAGCTCGGTCACCAGGGACCCGCCCGGTCCGGCCCGCCGCCCGGTGACGGCGACCACGGCGCCCTCCCGGCTGGCGGCGCGCGCGACGGCGGCACCGACGCCCAGCGTGCCGCCGTTGATGAGGACGATCTTGTCGTCGAGAAGTCCCATACTGTCCTCAGCCCTCGCTCTTCACCTGTCGCACGGCGTCCCGGAGCCCCGGCCGCGACCCACCGGTCACGTCCCCACCGCTCAGGCCCCTGCCGGTCACGCTCCTGCCGGTCACGCTCCCGCAGGTCACGTCCCCTCCGGCCGGACCCACGTCCCGCTCTCGGCGGACCGCGCCATCGCGTCCAGGACGGCGGCGGCGTGCACGGCGTCCGGCAGCGTGGCGCCGTACGGCGTGCCCTCGGCGACGGAACGCAGGAACCGGTGCGCCTCGATCACCTTCAGGTCGTCGTACCCCATGGCGTTGGCCGCGCCGGGCTGGAACGCGGCGAAGTCACCGGCGCCGGGACCGACGTACACCGTGCTGACGGGCTGGTCCTGGTACGCCGTGCCCCGGCTGACGCCCAGCTCGCCCATGCGGCGGAAGTCCCACAGCACCGCACCCCGGGTGCCGTGCACCTCGAAGCCGTAGTTGTTCTGCTCGCCGACCGACACCCGGCACGCCTCCAGGACCCCCCGGGCGCCCGAGGCGAAGCGCAGCAGACAGCTGACGTAGTCCTCGTTCTCCACGGGCCCGAGCTCGCCGCCGGCGGCCCGGGTGTGACCGGCGGTGGCGCCCGTCGGACGCGCCCGCTCCGGCACGAACACCGAGGTGTCGGCGACCAGCGCCTCGATGTCGCCCAGCAGGTACCGGGCCAGGTCGGCGCCGTGCGAGGCCAGGTCGCCCAGCACTCCGCTGCCGCCCCGCGCCCGCTCGTAGCGCCAGGTCAGCGCGCCCTCGGGATGGGCGGCGTAGTCGCTGAACAACCGGACGCGGACATGGGTGACCGTGCCGATCTCCCCGGCGGCGATCAGCTCGCGCGCGGCCTCGACGGCGGGCGCGTTGCGGTAGTTGAAGCCGACCGCGCCCTGCACACCCGCCTTGGCGACCGCGTCGGCGACGGCCCGCGCGTCCCCGGCGGCCAGACCGACCGGCTTCTCGATCCAGATGTGCTTGCCCGCCTCGGCCATGGCCACGCCGATCTCGCGGTGCAGGAAGTTCGGCGCGGTGATGCTGACCGCCCGGACACGCGGATCGGCGGCCACCGCACGCCAGTCGCGGGTCGCCGAGGCGAACCCGTACCGCTCGGCCGCCTCCTCGGCGCGCCCCGGCACCTCCTCGGCGACCGTCACCAGCCGCGGCCGCAGTCCGAGCTGCGGGAAGTGATGCGCGACCCGGGAGTACGCCTGGGTGTGCACCCGGCCCATCCAGCCGAACCCGACGACGGCGACACCGAGCGATTCCACTTTGACAGCCCTTCTTTGGACCGGTCCATCCACTGTCCGTTCTCCACTCAGGGCCACCTTGGGTGTGGTTTCCAACGATGTCAAGCCGTCGCACCCGCCCGCGGACACTCCGTCCGGCTGCCGCCTTGCCCTCTTTGTGACCTTTGACAAGCCGGAGGTCTCATGGAACGGTCCATCCCATGAGACCGCCGACGATCCGTGACGTGGCCGACCGGGCCGGGGTGTCCAAGTCGCTGGTCTCACTGGTGCTGCGCGGCTCGGACCAGGTGCGCACCGAGAAGCGGGAGGCGGTCCTGCGGGCGGTGCGTGAGCTCGGCTACCGGCCCAACGCCGTCGCCCGCAGCCTCAGCGAACAGCGCACCAGAACGGTCGGCGTCCTCCTCAACGACCTGCGCAACCCCTGGTTCGTCGACCTCCTCGACGGCCTGAACTCCCTGCTCCACGACAACGGCCTGCACATGCTGCTCGCCGACGCCCGCCTCAACCGCCGCATCGGCCACGACCTCACCGGCCCCTTCCTGGACCTCCAGGCCGACGGCCTCGTCGTGGTCGGCACCCTGCCGGACCCGGCCGCCCTCGGCACCGTGGCCGAGCGCATCCCGGTCGTCGTCGCCGGGGCCCGGGAGCCCGCGCCGCCCGGCGTGGACACCGTCGCCAACGACGACGAGCACGGCGCCCGCCTCGTCACCGAGCACCTCCTGGGACTCGGCCACCGTCGGATCGCGCACATCGCGGGCTACGGCGCGGTCGGCGAGCTGCGCAGGCGCAGCTTCGAGGCGGTGATGCGCGCGCACGGCCCGGCCGCCGAGGCGCTGGTCGAGCCGAGCGACATGACCGAGGAGGGCGGCTACCGCGCCACCGTACGGCTGCTCAGCCGCCCCGACCGGCCGACGGCCCTGTTCGCCGTCAACGACATCGCCGGGGTCGGCGCGCTGTCGGCGGCCGAGGAGCTGGGACTGCGGGTGCCGCGGGACGTCTCGGTCGCGGGGTACGACGACACGAGCATCTCCCGGCTGCGGCACGTGTGGCTGACCACCGTCGACGCGGCCGGGCACGAGGTCGGCCGCCGAGCCGCCCGCTGCCTGCTCGACCGTCTCGACCGTGCCGACAGCCGTGACGGCCCTGACAGCCTCGGCCGCCTCGGTCGTCCCGGGGGAGAGGGCCGCGTGCATCTCGCGGCACCGACGCTGGAGATCAGGGGGACGACGGGTCCGCCCCCGCGGTGAGTGGCGGCGCCGCACGCGCCGGGTGATCGTGGGCGCATGACGGATGAGCCCGGAGGTACGGTTCCGCACCCGGCGGCCGTCGGCGAGCGGACCCACCACGACACACCCGAGGCGATCCTCTTCGGCGGGGTCTACGGTGCCGTCCTCGCCAGCTCGATGGTCGCCGCGCTCAGCCAGTACGGCTACACCTCACCCGCCCGCCGCGGCTACGACGCCGTATGGGTGCTGGTCACGGCCCTCGCCTCCGCCCTGGCGCACGGTTACGCCCACTACATCGCCGAGCGCGCACCGCACCGCCGCTGGGACGTCCTGCGCACCCTGGCCGAGGAGTGGCCGCTGGTGGCGGCCGTACTGCCGACGGTGGTGGTGCTCGCGGGGGCGTACTGGGGCTGGTGGTCGGCCGAGGGCGTGGAGTATCCGGCTTTCGTGATGAACATCGTGCTGCTGTTCGGGCTCGGCGTGGTCACGTCCCGCCGGTCGGGGCGCGGCTGGGGCGTTGCCGGGCTGATCGGAACGGCGGACGCGCTGTTCGGGGTGGTGGTCGTGCTGGTCAACGCGCTCATCAAATAGCGCGTGCCCCGGGAGCCCGCCGGGTCACCGGCCGGCGGCGCGCACCCCGTCGAGGGCGATGCCCAGGACGCGGTCGCGCTGGGCGTCGTCGTCGAAGACCGTCGCGGTGATCCCGGCGACCATCCGCAGCAGATCGCTGAAGTCCATGTCCTTCCGCGCCTCTCCGGCCTCCTGCGCCCGTTCGAACAGCGGGCCGCCGGCCGCGTACAGCGAGTCCCGGCAGGCCTGGAAGATGTCCGACTCGTCGTTGAGCGCCTCGCGCACGGCGCGCTTGGTGACCATGTAGCCGGTGAACCGGCGCAGCCATGCCGACAGCGCCTCCCAGGGCTCCAGGGCGGCGACCTCGACGGCCACCTGGCACAGGGCGTTGACCTCGTCGGCGTAGACGCTCTCGAAGAGGTCGCGGCGGGTCGGGAAGTTGCGGTAGAGGGTGCCGATGCCGACGCCCGCGCGCCGGGCGATGTCCTCCAGTGACGCCTCCGCGCCGTGCTCCGCGAACGCCTCGCGTGCGGCGTCGAGGAGGGCGTCGTAGTTGCGTGCGGCGTCCTTGCGGTGCGGTCGCCGGGCGGCGGCGATCTCGCTGACGGGGTACGGCTGGGCCGTCACGTGGTGCCTCCCGGGCGGGACGAGTTGAACCGGAGGTATCCCTCCGTTACAGTGGAGGGGTACCTCCACTTTAGCAGTGCGGGGTCGACGCGCCGCGGGCAGACGTGCCCGCAGAGCCGCACCCCACTGCTGACCTCTCGCTTCTTCCCTCCTCCCTCCTCCCCCTCCTCCCTCCGCGTCCAGATTCGGAGAGGCATCCCCATGCCCCGGAAGTCCACCCGCCTCACCTTCGCGGTCCTCGCGACCGGTGCCGGCGTGTTCTCCATGCTGCAGTCGCTGATCGCACCGGCCCTGCCGACCGTCCAGCACGCGCTGCACACCTCGCAGTCCACCGCGACCTGGGTGATGACGGCGTACCTGCTGTCCGCCTCGGTCTTCACCCCGATCCTCGGCAGGGTCGGCGACCTCGTGGGCCGCAGACGCACCCTCGTCGCGGTGCTCGTCGCCGTCCTGGCCGGCTGTCTGGTCGCCGCGCTGGCGCCGGACATCGGGGTGCTGATCGTCGCCCGGGTGGTGCAGGGCGCGGGCGGTGCGCTGTTCCCGCTGTCCTTCGGCATCATCCGTGACGAGTTCGCCCCGTCCGAGGTGAGCGGCAGCATCAGCAACCTGTCCGCCGTGATCGCCGCCGGCGGTGGCGTCGGCATGGTCGCCGCCGGTCCCATCGTCAGCGCCCTCGACTACCGCTGGCTGTTCTGGATCCCGGTCGCGGTCGTCGCCGTGACCGTCCTCATCGCACTGCGCTACGTCCCCGAGTCGCGCGACCGGGCCGAGGGCAAGGTGAGCTGGCTCGGTGCCGTGCTGCTGTCCGGCTGGCTCGTGGCGCTGCTGCTGCCGCTGAGCCAGGCCACGCGCTGGGGCTGGGGCTCGGCCCGGGTGCTCGGTCTCCTCGCCGCCGCCGCCGTGCTGTTCGCCCTCTGGCTGTCCGGTGAGTCCCGCTCCCGCAACCCGCTGATCGACCTGCGCGTCATGCGGCTGCCCGTGGTGCGGACGACCAACGCCGCCGCGCTGCTGTTCGGCGCGGGCATGTACGCGATCTGGTCGTTCCTGCCCGGCTTCGTCCAGACGCCGAGCGCCGCCGGATACGGCTTCGGCGCCAGTGTCACCGCCTCCGGACTGCTCATGCTGCCGATGCTGGTGGCGATGTTCCTCTCCGGTGTGGTGGGCGGCCGTCTCGAACCCGTACTGGGCGCCAAGCCGCTGCTCGCCACGGGCGCCGCGCTCGGCGCGCTGGCCCTCGGCATCCTCGCCCTGTGGCACGACGCGCAGTGGCAGGTCGCGGTGGTGTCGGGCATCTTCGGCCTCGGTATCGGCCTCGCCTTCGCCTCCATGGCCAACCTGATCGTCGGCGCCGTCCCGCCCGAGCAGACCGGCGCCGCCACCGGCATGAACGCCAACATCCGCACCATCGGCGGCTCCGTCGGCGCCGCGGTGACCGGCGTCCTGGTGACCGGCCGGCTCCAGCCCACGGGCCTGCCGTACGAGACCGGCTACACCCACGCCTTCGCCCTGCTCGCCGTCCTCTGCCTGGCCGCCGCCCTGGCCGCCCTCCTGGTCCCGGCGCGCCGCACCGCCCTGGTTGCCGTCGCCAGCTCCGCCGCCACCGCGGACAGCGGGACGGAAGCACCCGTACGCGTACGGTAGGGTCTACGTACGCGATCACACGGCACACCATCGTGCGAACCGCGTCGGGACGTGGCGCAGCTTGGTAGCGCACTTGACTGGGGGTCAAGGGGTCGCAGGTTCAAATCCTGTCGTCCCGACTTTACGAAGTCGCAGGTCAGGGGTCGTTTCAGAGGAGATCTGAAGCGGCCCCTCGATCATTCCTGGGGACCGCTTGGGGACCTGCGCATGGTGAAGGGGTTGTGGCGCACTTTGACCCGGTCAAGGTGCGCCACGGATGGCAGGCCGCGGCGTCCGAAGCGCAGGCCGCGAGGACCGGCTCGATCAACTCCCGGCGGGCATCGGCCGGATCACTCGGATGCGGACGTCGCGTCAGCCCCGCAGCCCCGCAGCACGCGAACCAGGGAAAGACGCGGCCCTGGGGATGAAAGCGACCTTTCAGGAGCCCTCCCCGAGGACCCGCTCGACCAGTCGGAGCTGGCCCTCGGTCAGTCCGGGGTCGGTGAACTCGACCGGGGGCCGGTCGTCCACGGTCAGCCGGTAGTGGTAGGCGTCGGGCACGCCCGGCCCGGCCCGGGGCCGGGCGTCCTGCTCGGTGAGGACCTCGTGGGCGAGCCGCTCCAGCTCCGTCCCGTCGGGCCGTCCGAGGGTGTCCACGTCGGCCTCGTGGGACCTGCCGAGCAGGCCGCCGTCTCTGATCAGCCGGATGCGCATGGCGCGGGGGCTCACAGAACGCCGACGGCCCGCCAGGCGTCCTCCACCGCCGCCAGTTCACTCCCGGTGTCGTAGAGCCGTTTCGCCGTGTTCCCCGTGACATCGGCGAACTCCTGGAAGGTGCAGTTCTCGGCGAGCTGCCCGGAGGTCATCGTCTCGTACCAGATACGTCCCGCCTTCTCCCAGGCGAAGCCGCCGATGGCGGTCGCGACCAGGTAGAAGGCGTGGTTGGGGATGCCGGAGTTGGCGTGGACGCCGCCGTTGTCCGCCGAGGTGTGGATGTAGCCGCTCATGTGCTTCGGCTGGTCGTCCTTGCCGCCCAGCTGCGGGTCGTCGAACGCCGAACCCGGGTCCTTCAGGGACCGCAGGGCCTGCCCCCGCACCGCCGGGGTGAACAGGCCCGCCCCGATCAGCCAGTCGGCCTGATCGGCCGTCTGGTGCCGGTCGTACTGCTTCACGAGTGAGCCGAAGACGTCCGAGACCGACTCGTTGAGGGCGCCCGACTGATCCTGGTAGACCAGGCCGGCGGTGTACTGCGTGACTCCGTGGAAGAGTTCGTGGGCGGCGATGTCGTGGGAGATGGTGAAGTCGTTGAAGACGACTCCGTCACCGTCTCCGAAAACCATCTGGCTGCCGTTCCAGAGGGCGTTGTTGAACCGGCGACGATAGTGGGCCGTGGCGTCCAGCGGCAGGTTGGCGTCGTCGATGGAGTGGCGCCCGTAGATGTTCTGGAAGAACATGAAGGTGAGGCCGAGGCTTTCGTAGGCGCGGTTGACGGTGCCGTCCAGCGTGGGCGGATCACCTTCTCCCCTGACCTCGTGGCCGGGCAGCACCGCGCTGTGGTCGGCGTCGTAGATCGTCCGCGTCAGGACGAACTGCGTGGGCGGGGCGGGTGCCGCCAGGCTCGGTGTGTCGATCCGGTTCTGCCGGAAGTCGGCGCCGACGGTGAGCGTTTCCCGGGCGGCCTCGCGGGCGTCGGGATGGTCGGCCGCCTCGGCCAGCTTCTCGAGGATGTACGGCGGGAGGATGCCGCAGACGGGGCGCATGGGGGGTCCCTCCTTCTGGAGAGGGGTGTTGGAGGAGAGTCACGAGTCCCCTGCGCCGGGGACTCGGAGAGGGGGCCGTGTGCGTTCACGGCCGGACAAGTCCCATATGTTCCATTCTGCGCCGGTGGGCGGCATCGCGCATACGGAGCGCAGGTCCGGCGTACACCGCCTGCCCGGTGCCCCAACTGCGTCTTTCCCGGGCCATGTTTGCGGCTCTCGCGGCGCCGACGCCCCCCCTCGTTCCGGTTTTGCCGGGCGCCCCGGTGATTGAGTCCCGCCGGATGGTGCAGCCGATCAGGTCGCAGCGCAGGCCGGCGGCGGTGACTCGGCACAACCGGGCGCTCGACTCGCCCTGGCGGGCCGCCTCGTGGACCGTCCACCCGGTGAAGATCACCTGGAGCCGCCTACCGGAACGCCTGACGGTTGATCCTCTGCACCACGACGCGGGACGCGACCGACCCGGTCGGCTCCGGCCCGGCAGGGAAGGCGCCGACGGCGGATCTCCTCCGCCGTCGGCGCCCGTGTGCGTACGGGATCAGCCGTCCCGCTTGACCGCCAGGAAGCTCGCCGTCTGACCGGCGAGTGCCAGGTCGGGACCGCTGCCGTGGTTCGCCGCGCGCAGCAGGGTCCCGGCCAGGGTCTGCCGCTGGTCCACCCCCGTCGGCCAGTGGGGGAGGAGGACGCCGTCGTACTCGTAGTGGAAGTCCGAGATGGGTGTGTCCGGCTGCCCCCTGCCGGTCAGGGTGAAGTGGACGAGGGATCCGTTCGTGGCCTTCCCGGTGATGTCCATCCCGAGGAAGCCGTCAGGCGTGTCGGAGAAGACCAGCGCTCCGCTGATCGCGCCGCCGGGCTCGACCGACAGTCTCAGCTCCAGCTGGGCGAACCGCAGCCGGTTGAAGTCGTCCACCGGATCGGGCAGATCGAGGAAGCTCCGGTAGGTGTAGGTACCGGCCAGGTCTGCTGTGTCCATCGCTGTCACCGGGCCTCGGTCAGGTGGTGCTCAGGGAGATGCTGCCGATGCGGGGGCGCGAGTCCGGTGGTGGCGTCGGAACGGCGGCGAGGGCGCGCGCCTCCTCCCCGGCGTCGGGGGGCGGCGGGCCGAGCGGGGCCGGTGTCACCACGACGGGCGGAATGCCCTCGCCGTCCCACACACCCAGCTGGCGCAGCTCCGTGAGGTGGTCGGTGATGTCGAACTTGAAGGTCAGCCCCGCATCACCGTGGTGGTGGGTGTTGGCGCCGACGGCGCCGAAGAAGTGCAGGTGGCCGATGAAGTACGGGCCCTCGGGGTCGAGGTCCTCCTCATGGTCGGGGCGCGCGCCGACGAACACGCGGTAGTTCGTCTGGGGCGGCGCGTCGGCCCGTACGTCGTCCATGGTGAGGATGGCCCGGTTCGGCGTCTGCGGTGAGGCGGCCTCCGGCAGGGCCCCTTCGCGGGCGCCGGGCTCGGGAGTCAGCGGGACGGCGAACGTGTCCGGGCCCAGGCCGGTCGGACCCGAGGTGGCCGCCACCTGTTCCGGCGGCTGGTCGGCACCGGCCGCCACCAGGGCGACCAGCCGCTCGGGAGGCTTCAGCCCGATTCCGTCCGTCAGCGACTCGTAGACGTACCCGAGTGCCTCCTCGGACTGGAGGTCCTCGGACGTGAACCCGACCTTGTTCCCCTGTGCGTCGCGGAAGGTGTGGGTGAAGCCGAGCCAGTCCGCGTCCGCCGGGTTCTTGTGCCCGGGGTCGCTCGCGGTCCAAGCGGCCCACAGGCGGTCGATGTTGGCGTGGTGCAGCCAGAAGATGGGGTCCCGGGGCGAGAAGAACTGCGACATCACCCCGCCCACGTAACCGTGGATGAGGTTGTGCGGCTGCATCTCCAGGAGGCCGGACTGCCCGTTGCTGTGGATCAGATGGCTGTCGGTGTACTCGCTGCCGAACTGTGTCACGCCGGTGAAGTCCGGTGCCTGCATGGCCTTGTGCGGGTTGGCCTCGGTCCACCCGATGGGAGCGCCCAGGGCGGCCCCCGGGCTGCGGTCGGGCTCCGCCAGGTACAGCGGGTTGTCGCCCCCGTCGTCGGGCCAGCCCGGACTGCGGAACGCACCTGGCAGGCGGCGGCATTCCTGGGATTCCGGGCTGTCCGGGTTGCCGTTCGTCACCCGGGTGTAGTTCCAGTACGGCAGTGTCCAGTCGTCGGGGCCGCCCAGTTCGTTCTGGACGACGTCGCGCACGATCTCCTCGAAGCAGAGGATGTAGGCGCGGTGCCAGGGCAGGAAGAACCAGCCACCGTGGGGACAGTTGTTCCATTCCGGGTTGGGGCCGGGGACATCCGCCTTCTCGCCGTGGATGTTGGCCTGCCAGCCCCAGCTGGTCGGATCGCTCTCCGGCCTGCTCTGCATCTTCCGTACCGCTCGGGCGTACCAGAGGAGCTGGTTGTCCCAGATGTCCGTCATCTTCGTCGTGTCACGACGCACTCGAGCCGCTTGGGCCATGGTTCTGCCCTTCCGGTGAAGAGGGTGGCTGCCGCCGCGCGCCACTCGGTTCCGTCCGAGGCGCGAAGGGGAAGGCCGGACAGGGAATGGGGGTGGGCAGCGGATGCGGGGCGTGCCGCGCATGCCCCGAGAGGGGTGACCACTTCCAGGATCGCACCGGGTCACGGGCACGCAACTCAGCGGCGCGCGGCCCGTGGTCAGCGCAGGACCAGCACAGCTGCCGTGGTGACGGCGGTGGCCGAGCCGAGCACGAGCAGCACGGGCGCCGGTGGCAGTTCCCCGGCCAGGTGCCGGCGCCGGGCCAGGGCCAGGGCGGTGCCCGCGTTCCGCAGCAGCATACCCGCGACGACGGCGAGCAGCAGCGCGTGGGTCCACTCCGGCACGGGTGCCACCAGTGTGATCCAGCCCCCCACGAGCGGGCTGACGCAGACGGCGACCAGCCATGGCGTCAGGGGCCGTCGGCCGCGTGCGTCGAGGACCGCCGTCAGCGCGAGTCCTTCGCTGACGGAGTGCACGGTCAGCGCCGCCACCACGGGGACCGAGGCCAGCAGAGCCACCGTCATGCCCTCGACGAGCCGGTGCAGTACGAGGGCGACGGCCGTTCCGATTTCCAGGAGCCGGCCCGGCTCACCCCGTCCGCGCAGGATGTGCCACGCCGGTGCGAGGGCGAAGACCGCGACGACGACCGGCACGATCCAGCTTGCGAGGCCCTGCTCCTCGGCCTCGCGCAGGGCGTGCGGCACGATGTCGGCGCCGGCCACCGCCAGCAGCACCCCGGACGCGGCGCCGAGCAGCATCGTCGAACGGTGCGACCACCGGCGCCCCAGCCAGGCGCCGACCAGCGTCCCGACCGCGATCAGGATCAGCCCCAGGTACTGGCCGAGGCTGAATTCCCCCCAGGACAGCGCGAATCGAGCCCCCGTCTCAGGAACCGCAGCAACCACTGTTGGCCCTTCCTCCATGAGCGGCGGGGAATGGGGATCGGTCACTCTCGACGCTTCCACAGCTCCCGCCCGGCCGCATGTGCCCGGCCCGCTCCCCGGACCGTCGGCGTGACGGCTCCATCTGGAGGGGCCTGCGTACATGACCCGTTCCTGCCACGTCGCCGCTCTCATCGAGTGGATGATGTCCGTACGGGCGAGGCCTGTTGCCCGAGGCTGAGCGGAGCGAGTCGAGGAGCTGGTCGGAGCGGTGGGTGGAACCGGATGGCTGCGGGTGCCGGTCGGGGTGGATGTCGGGCGGTGGGTGACCCGGGAGGGTGCCTGCGGGTGCTGCTGGTCGTGCACGACGTGACGTCCGCGACGCGGTTGCCGGATGTGCTGCCGCTGCAGGCTGCACTGGCCGAATTGACGGGACGACGAGTTCGGCGTTCTGCTGCTGCGACGTGACCGGCTCGCGGCTCGGCAGGTTCTCTCTGGCCGGCAGTGCTGGGCACGAACGACGGGCCCGCGCTCCTGCCGGTGTCCCGGACCGTGGACGCACTCTTGACGAGGGCCGGAGCGGACTCGACACTTGAGGAATCCTAGTGAATAGGTAGGGAATGGTGACGGGGTCTGCTGAGCCGGTCGTGGGCGCGGTGTGCCGCCGCGGCTCCCGGCCGTCGCCGCCCGCGCCCCCGCCGCCGTCATCACCGCTGCTGACGTCCCGCCGTCACATCGATCTGCTGCGGGTCTGCAGCGCCATCGGGCACCTGGCCTGAGCCGGGGCCGGCCGCCCCACCGGGCCGGCACGGTTCAGCACTCCCGCACGCCCCCGTGCGGCTCCCGCGCACTCCCGCGCACCTTCCGCGTCGCTTCCGCCGTGCCGCGCGTACCGCCGCGCGCCCTCACCCGGGGAGACCCATGTCCGTCGTACCGCTCGCCGCCCATCCGTCCCCGCGGTCCGCCCCGGCGTTCCGCGGGCGGATCGGGCGGGACGCGCGCAGCGGCCACTACGCCGTGCCGCGCCGCTACCGCCTCCACCTCTCGACGTCGTGTCCGGACGGTCTCCGGATCGCCGTCACCCACAGCCTGCTCCGCCTGGACGACAGCTGTCCCGTGACCCTCCTGCCCGCCGTCCCCGATCTCCCCGGCGGCGGCCACTCCGCGCTGCTGCCGCTCTACGAGGCGAGCGCGCACCGCCATCCCGGACCCGCCCTGGCGCCGGTGCTCAGCGACGGCTGGTCCGGCCGCATCGTCAGCACCCACGCCCCGGACATCATGCGCGACCTCGCCCGGCGCTTCGGCGGCGACCGCACGGCGCTGTACCCGTGCGGCGCGGAGTCGGAGACCGAGGCCGTCGAGCGGATGTGCGTCCAGGGCATCGAGGGGGCCGCGCAGCAGGCGGGCGCGGCCGGTGCCGGGCCGGCGGAGCGGGAGGCGGCGCTCGCCACGCTGTTCGGGACGCTGGGCGCGCTGGAGCGGTGGCTCGACGGGCAGACGTATGTGAGAGGTGATCAGATCAGTTCGGCCGACGTGGAGTTGTGGGTCGCGCTGGTGTACCTGGACATCGTGCACCGGGTGCATCTCGACGCCGGTGCCGTCGAGCGGGTCGCCGCGCATCCCGCGCTGTGGGCCTACGCCCGCCGTCTCACCGCCCACCCGGCCTTCGGCGGGCACCTCGACCTCGACGGCATCGAGCGGCGCCACCGGGCCCGCTGCCGGGGTCTCGAGGCCGCCGGGGCGGCCGTACGGATCCTCGACTGGGCCGCCCACACGGCGGTCGCCCCGGGCTGACCTGCGCCTCGTCCGTCCGTCGCACGGTGGCGGGCCGAGGACGCCTCCCTCCCCCGAAGGCTGCGTCCTCGGCCGTTCCCCCCGCGCCGGACAGTGGTCCGTGTTCCCGGGCGGCGCGGCCGGTGCCGTCACCAGCACATGACCGCGCTCCCGCCCGAACCCCAGGCGGAGTACAGGCGCACCCGGACGACATAGCGCCGCCCCCTGACGAGGCGTACGCCGAACGTGGCGTTGTGCGGCGTGCCCCCGTCGTCGCGGCCCGCGAGGAAGCGCGGCTCGCCGTCGCGCTCCTCGAAGACCACGGCCACCGTGTCGCACGCCCCGAACGTGCCCACCGTGTACGTACGCGTCTCCGGCGGCTCGATCGTGAAGTCGGCCTGTCCGCCCGGCCCGAGCCGCAGCGGCACCGAACGGAACGGCTCCAGCAGGGCCGGCTCCCGGCGCCCGGCCGGCGGATACCAGCGCAGCACGAACTCCTTGTCGGCAGGGGACAGCGACCCGGGCGGATGCACACCCCCGCGGTACTCCTCCGGCTCCAGGATCAGCCCGGCCGCGAACGGGTACTCCATGACGGACAGCGGGTCCCAGACCGAGCCGTTCACCTCGTCGGGGTCCAGCTTGCGCAGGATGTTGAAGTGCGTCCTGTCCCGGCTCCAGTGGTTCGGCGGCCCCGCCAGATCCGCGTACACGGCCTCGTCGTCCCAGTGGATCCCGGCGAACGGGCTCTGGTGCTCGTGCAGCATGCCGAGCGCGTGCCCGATCTGGTGCAGCGCCGTCCCGCGCTGCCCCGGCGCCGTGAGGTCCCAGCCGAGGTTCATGGTGCGCTCGGCCGTCCCGACCGACAGGGCGTCCCTGCCCACCGCCGACCAGGAGCCGTCACCCCCCTGGAAGCCGATCCGCAGCTCGGCCTCCGAGCGGACGCCGGTCTCGGCGAACGACACGCCGATGCCCAGCCCCTGCCACTCCCGGAAGCACTCCCGCACCACCTCCCGCTGCTCCTCGGCACCCACCCACGACACCCGGCGGGTCTCCCCGGTGCCGGGCACGGGGATGGCGGAGGCGTCGGAGTCGCCGTCGAAGAAGCAGTAGTGCAGGACCGTCCCGTTGACCCACATCCGGCGTCCGGCCATGAGCGCGCCCAGCCGCTCCGCGGCCAGCCCCGGCGGATAGGAAGGGGCCGGCTGCTGCGGGAGCGAGCAGTACCGGGCGGTCATGCGGCAAGCCTGCCGCCGCCCGCCCCCGGACGCCTGAGTCGGGGGCTGCTCAAGTCACCGTGTATCAGGGCTGAGTAGGGCCGCTCATCCTTCCGTGAGGCTTTTCGAGCAGGACACGACGACCCCCGGGGCGCCCTGGCCGTTCACCGGACGGGAGAAGGAACTCGACCTGGTCCGCCGGGCGCTGACCGCGGGCCGCCCCGGCGCCGTGATCACGGGACCGGCGGGCCGTGGCAAGACCAGGCTGGCCGCCGAGGTCCTGCGCGGCACCGGCTGCGCGCGGGTCACCGGGACCCCGCAGGCCCGTGACATCCCCTTCGCCGCGTTCGCCCACCTCCTGCCCGGGCCCGTGACCCTGCACGGCGCGGTCCGCCACCTGTCCGGCCCGGCGGCCGGTTCCGGCGCCGGTGCCGCTCCCGGCTCCGGTACGGGGGTGAAGGTGCTGCTGGTCGACGACGCCCACCTGCTCGACGACTCCTCCGCCGCCCTCGTCCACCAGCTCGCCGTGCACGGCCGCGTCCGCCTCCTCGTCGTCGTGGCCGACGACGGCCCCGTACCCCCGCCCGCGGTGTCCCGCCTGTGGACGGGCGAGCTGCTGCCCCGCCTGCCCCTGGAGCCCCTCTCCTGCGAGGACACGGCCGCGCTCCTCACGGCGGCCACCGGCGCCGTCCCCGAAGCCCTCACCACGACCCGCCTGCACCGCCTGTGCCGGGGCGACCTGCGTCTGCTGCGCACCCTGGTGACGGCGGTACGCGACGGCGGCCCGGCGGGGGCGGACACCGCTCCGCGCGACGGGGACCCGGTCCCGGGTGAGGACGGCGCTCCGGGGGCGGGGGAGTGGACCTGGCGCGGTCCCGTCCCCGTCACCGGCGCCGTCCGCGAGCGCGCCGCCGCGGTTCTGTCCCACCCGCACCCCGCCGCCCGCGACACCCTCGAACGGCTGGCCTTCGCCGAACCCCTGCCCCTGCCCCTGCGGCTGCGCCCGCGCGTGGACGACGGCCTCGAGGACGACCCGAACCCACAGCCCGGCCCCGGCCCCGGGCTCGACCCAGGTTCCGACCCCGGTCTCCTCGGCCTGCTGGAACAGCTGGAGGCCGACGCCCTGATCCGTGTGGACGACCACGGCGCCGTACGCCTCGCCCACCCCCTGCACGGGCCGGTGCTGCGGGCCGCGGCCGGCCGGTTGCGGGCTGCACGGCTGACCCGGAAGCCCGCGCGGTGCGCCGCCGCCCTCGACGCCGAGGCGGCCGCTCTGCTGCGGCGGATCGAGGTGGCGGACGTACGGGCCCTGCCGACGCCCGTGGGGGACTGGCTGGCCGAGGAGGGCGAACCGGTCCCCGCCGGGTACGCGGCGCTGCGGGCGCGGTTCAGCCGGCTGCGCGGCGAGCTGCGGGACGCCGTCGCCTGGGCCCGCGAGGGCCTGCGCGGCGCGCCCGACGACGCCGCCTGCCGACTCGAACTCGCCCTGTCCGCGGCCCAGTCCGGCGACCTCGCCACCGCGCACGCGGCCTTCCCGGGCCGTCCCGTCCCGGCCCGCGCCGCCACCTGGCTCGCGGCCGCCCGCGCCGATGTGACCGACGCTCTGCGCGCGGTCGACGACACGGACCCGCACTCCCGCTACGACGCCGTACGCATCGGCGCGGCCGGGCGGCTCACCGGGGTGCCGCTGCCGGCCGGCGAGCCGTTCGCGCAGCACGCCCTCGCCCTCGCCCAGGCCGACGGCCCCAGCCTGGACCGCGCGGCCCGCGCCCTGGAGGAACGCGGCTTCCTGCTGTTCGCGGCGGAGGCGCACGCCCAGGCCGTCCGCGCCCACCGCGACCCGCGCGCCGCCCGCCTGTCCCGTACCCGGGCGACGGCGCTGGCCCGCCGCTGCCAGGGCGCCCGCACCCCCGCGCTGTCCGGCCTGGCCCTAGGTGAGCTGACCGCCCGGCAGCGCCAGATCGTCACCCTCGCCGCCGCGGGGCTGAGCAACCGCCGGATCGCCGAGCAGCTCACCCTGTCGGTGCGTACCGTCGGCAACCATCTGCACGCCGCCTACACGCGCCTCGGCGCCTCCGACCGGGGCGCGCTGCCCTGGCTGACGGACCTGCCGGGCGCGGCGGGGGACGGCACGGCGCGGGCGGTACCGGCACTGCCGGAGCCGTCGGTCTGAGCCGGGGCGACCGGGGCGGCGCCGGGCGGCCCCACGGCGGTACGGGCGTCGGGCGGCTACCCCTCGCCGTCGGTCCAGTCGTACGGGCCGCCACCGCGCCACTCGATCAGCTCGGGGTCGTCGACGGCCGTGTCGTGGGTGGGCAGTCCGGCGGCGTGGAGATACTCCAGCACGTCGAACAGGCTGTACGCGGTGCCCATCCGTCTGCCGTTGATCGTCACCCGGCGCCCGCCGTCCGGCGCAGGCGGAAGCACGACCGCGGGAGGGCGCTCGTCCATACCCCCACCATGCTCCGGAACCGCGCGGAGCGCAGCCCCGCGGGGGCGAAACGGGTGGACATCCGTCTCCGGCGGGACGTCACCCGGCCGCACCCCGCCCCCTCCCGGCCCGTCACCGGCTCCCTGCCCCCATAGGGCGCCCCGTCCCGGGACGCCCAGGGAGGAACCCTCACGCCCTCCGGCCGTCGCCCTACGCGCGGTGACGCCGCCCCCGACCCCGCCCCGCGGACTCCGGCACCGTGCCGACCGCCGCGTCACGGGCCGTCGCGCCGTGCCGGACGGCTGCGCCGTGGGCCGTGACACCGGCCCGGACACCGGGCCGTGGGCTGTTGCACAGCGCCGGACCCCGCCCTGCGGCCTCTGGCGCAGCGCCGGACGCCGTCCCGGACGCTCAGCCGCCCCTGACGCCGCCCCGCGGGCCGTGGTGCCGTCCCCGACGGTCACGCCGCGCCGAAGGCCGCGAACGCCCAGCCCGTCGCCAGGTGCACCGCGTCCCGGGGTACGGCGGCCCGGGCGTCGCGCAGGGCCTCCGCCAGGGTGAGCCCCGCGGCCAGGCCCTTGTGCAGCGCCAGCATCAGCGGCACCACCGCCGCGTCGTTGACCGGCGCGCTCGACGCCACCACCCCGGCCGTGCCCAGCGGCAGCAGGGCGGTGACCAGGCCGAGCAGCTCGTCCGCGCCCACCGAAGCCAGCCGGGCCGTGTCGCAGCTGGAGAGGATGATGCGGTAGGGGCTGCGGGCGAGCCGCTCGAAGTCGTGCACGATCAGCGGGCCGTCGGCCATCCGCAGCGAGGAGAACAGCGGGCTGTCCGCACGGAACGTACCGTGCGCGGCCAGATGCGCCAGCGCCGCCCCGTCCAGCGCCTCCAGCACGCGGGGCACCCGCGCGTCGTCGTACTCCAGGACCGTCGTACGGCCGTAACGGTGCACCAGCTCGGTCAGTTCGGCCAGTTCCGGCACCTCCGCGCCGCCGGACGCCAGACCGGGACCGCGCACCAGCACATGGCGCCCGCGCCGCGGCGGCTCCGTCTCGCGCGCCCGCAGCCAGCTGCTCGCCGACGGGGACACGCTGAGCACCCGCTCCCGCAGCGACGGCAGCAGCGCCCACGTCACCCGGTGCAGCGCCCCCGGCGGGACGACGACGACCGGGCCGGAGCCGAGATGCCGGGCCGCGGCGCCCAGCAGCAGCTCCTCCAGGCGCCGCCCGGCCGCCTCCACCAGCGGCAGCCTGGCCTCCGCGCCCGGGTGGGCCAGCCGCCGCAGCGCCGCCTGGATGTACTCCGCCTCCGCGACGGCCTCCGTCAGCGGGCCCGCCTCGAAGCGCCGTACCCGGCCCTCCCCGCACAGCAGCACCTGCACCCGCCCGTCGAGCACGGCGAGCTCCACCAGCCGCGCCTCGCCGTCGCCATGGCCGTCGCCCAGCCGCTCCAGCAGGCGGGCGGGATCGAAGCGGTGCCCGTCGCCGCCCGCCTCGCCGCGCAGATGCAGGGTGCGGGAGCGGATCTCCCTTTCCAGACGCCGCTGTTCACGCTCCAGGGCCAGCAGCGGGCGGCCCTCCGTACGGGCGTCCTCGGCCTGCGCGGCGCTCACCCGGAAGGCGGTGAGCGCGCTGAGCAGCGCCGGGTCGGCGGGCGGCCGGGTGGGCGGCGCCGTCAGCACCGTGGCCCGCCAGCGTTCGCTCCACACCAGCAGCCGGCGCGGGCCGCCGGTGGCGAGGCTGGCCTGCTGGGCCATCGCGGCGAGTTCGGCGCCCTGCGCGGTGGCGCGGGCCCGCAGTTCGGGGGCGCCGAGGGTCATCCGGTGGTCGTCGAGGACGTCCAGACCGCGCCGGCACGCCTCCAGGACGCCCCGGCTGGAGCCGGCGGCCCGGTGCCGCAGCGCCTGTGCGGCCCAGCCGGTCATCCGGGCCAGCGGCGGCCCGCCGTGCCGGCTGCGGGCGGCGGCCGACAGGTGCCGTTCCGCGTCCTCCGTCCAGCCCAGCGTGAGCGCGATCCGGCCCGCCAGCAGCGACGCCTCGGGTGCGCTGGGCGAACCGAGGGCGGTCAGCCTCTGGGCCGTCGCGACGGCGTCCGCGACCAGCCGCCCGGTGCTGCGGCCCGCGGTGAAACGCGCCTCCGTCGCCACCAGCCGGGCGTGCGTCTCCCACCAGGTGCGCCGCTGGGCCGCGAACAGCTTCTCGGCGACCGCCGCGCGGGCTATCGCGGTGTGCGGATCGTCCGCGAGCCGCGCCGCGCGGGCGGCGGCCAGCAGGAGTTCCGCCTTGCGGGTGGACTGGCCGCCGATCTCGTCGAGGACCCGGATCGCCGCGTCGGCCTCGGCGAGCGCCTCCGGGGCGAGCCCGGCCGCCATCAGCACGTCGCAGCGGCGGATGCTGAGCATGAACGTGGGGGTGCCCAGCTTGGCGTACCGCTCCTCGGCCTCGTCGAGCAGCCGCAGCGCGGCCGGGATGTCGCCCGCGCGGAACGCCGCGAGGCCCCGGCTCTCCACCGCGTCCGCCTTGTCGTGCTCCTGCCCCGTGGTCTCCCACAGCAGCTCGGCGGCGCCGAAGTCCGCCTCGGCCCGGTCCACCGAGCCGAGCGCCAGATGCACGGTGGCCCGCAGGGTCAGCGCCCGCGCCGTCCAGATGACGTCGCCGGCCTGCCGCAGCACCGGGATGGCCTTGCGGACGTCGTCCAGGGCCTCCCGGTGGTGCCCCAGCACCCACCAGACGTACGCCCGCCGGAACAGCACGCGCGCGCGGGTGTGTCCCACCCCGCGTGCGACCCCGCGCTCGAAAGCCTCCAGACCCTGCCGAGTGCGCCCCGCGTGCACCAAGGCGACCCCCAGCGTGGCGAGGACGTCCGCCTCCCGCTCCGCGGAGTCCGCGCGCGCGGCCAGGTCCCGGGCGCGCCGCAGATGTCTGAGGGCGATCCGCAGATCGCCGAAGTCCCGTTGCCAGATGCCGATCACCTGGTGGGCGACCGACGCGTGCAACGGCTCAGGATCGGTGCCGAGCACCCCTTTCGCCCCGGCCAGCGCGTCGTTCGGGGCGGCGAACACCATCGGCAGCAGATCGAGAACCGAGTCGCTTCCCGCTGTCACACCGGCGATGGTAGTGGCCCGGGGCGCGCGCATCACAGGTCCGGTGGCGTATCGGACCGTATCCGGCGGTGTAGTGGACTGTATCCAGTCGTATCCGGATTAGTATCCGCAATCGCCGCCGGGCTGTATCAACCGCGGGCCGTGACGCTCTGACTGACAACCGCTTCCTGAGGGGGAGGACCGACACCCCATGGCACCACAGCGATTCCACGAGCAGTTCGACCAGATCCAGCGCTCCATGCCCGACGTCCCGCTGGCGATGGGACCGGACGACTCCGCGGAGTTCTTCTACGAGAAGGGCGTGGTCCTGGCCAGGGACGGTGCGGAGGCGGCACTGGTCGAGGACCGCGTGCGCACCCACTTCACCGAGACCACCGGACTCACCGCCGACCATGTGCGCCGCGCCGGTCCGGAGGCCAACCGGTCCGGCATCACCCGTATCCAGGTCGGCGACCCCGGCCACGGCGACCGGCACGGCGACCGTGCCGTCCACCACGCGCTGCGCGCGCTGAGCGAGGCCGAGGGCCGCGCCGGACACCGCCTGGTCAGCCGCAACCACGTGGTGTCCGTCGCCGTCAACGCCTGCCCCGGCGACGAGCCCGTGCCCGCCCCGCTCACCCAGGGCACCAACCCGGCCCCCGCCGCCACGCCCTACGACCCCGACACCGCCGTGGGCGTCCTGGTCATCGACACCGGTCTGATGAGCGACTACCAGGCGTACCCGCTGCTCGCCCACACCCAGGGCGACGCGCAGGTCAGGGAGACGGACGACGACGGCGTGCTCCAGCAGTACGTCGGGCACGGCACGTTCATCGCCGGGCTCGTCGCGGCCGTCGCCCCCAACACCGACATCACCGTCCGCAACACGCTCAACGACGCGGGCGCGATCCTCGAATCCGACTTCGGCACCGCCCTGTTCGACGCGGTCGACGAGCACGGC
This sequence comes from Streptomyces sp. NPDC047000, assembly GCF_040644295.1. Classification (NCBI taxonomy): domain Bacteria; kingdom Bacillati; phylum Actinomycetota; class Actinomycetes; order Kitasatosporales; family Streptomycetaceae; genus Streptomyces; species Streptomyces sp. NPDC047000. Next base: position 216,286 of record NZ_JBEYWE010000010.1, on the reverse strand, counting down.
TGGCCCGACATCATCAGCCTCTCCGCCGGCACCTCCAACGGGCGTACCGACGGACTGCTCGGCGTCGACGCGTTCATGCGCGAACTGCGGGCGCAGGGCACGCTGCTGGTCGCCGCGGCCGGCAACAACTCCAGCGCCACGCCGTTCTGGCCCGCCGCCTACGCCGACCTGCCCGACTACCGGGACGTCGTGCTGTCCGTCGGCGCGCTGCGCGGCGACGGCGAGTTCGGCGCCTGCTTCTCCAACCACGGCTCCTGGGTGCGGGCATACGCCCCCGGGGAGCGGCTCACGAGCGCCCTCACCGGCTTCCACGCGCCCGTGCCGTACGTCTACCGGCACTCCACCTACGACGCCTGCCGCTACGGCTTCACCTACACCTGCACCTGCCAGTCCCCGCGCCACACCGGGCTGTTGAGCGAGGGCCGGGAGGCCACCGGGGCCAAACCGGACCAGGTGATGTTCGACGGGTTCGCCCAGTGGAGCGGTACCTCGTTCGCCACTCCGGTGGCCGCGGGCATGGTCGCGACGCGCATGACGGAGCACAAGGAGGCCGACCCGCGCGTGGCGAGCCGTCAACTGCTCGACGCCACGACCGACTTCGCGGAGGTGCGCGGGGCGCACGTGTCCGCGCTGCGGCCCGCGACCTGGCGCCCGGTGCCGGTCGTGCGGCTCCTGCCTCCGTCATGACGGCCGGAACCGTCCACTCCACGGCGTACGATGTCCTGCCGTACACGAGGGGTGGGTCTGTGGAGCGTGCAGAAGCCGGCGCGTTGGTCCGGTCGGCCGTCGGCGGAGACGCGGCGGCCTGGAAAGCGCTGGTGGAAGGGTTCAGCCCGCTGGTGTGGTCCGTGGTGCGCGCGCACCGGATGTCGGACGCCGACGGGCACGAGGTGTACCAGACGGTGTGGTTCCGGTTCGCCCAGCACCTGGGGCGGATCCGGGAACCCGACAAGGCCGGTTCCTGGCTGGCGAGCACCGCGCGGCACGAGTGCCTGAAGGTGATCAGGAGCCAGACGCGGCTGATGCCGACCGACGACCCGATGCTGCTCGACCGGGTCAGTGACGACCGCACGCCCGAGCAGGCGGTGCTCGACTCCGAGGAGGCGGACGCCCACGCGGAGCAGCTCCGGCGGCTGTGGCAGGAGTTCGAGAAACTGGGCGACCGGTGCCGGCAGTTGCTGCGGGTGCTGATGGCCGCGCCGCCGCCCAGCTACCAGGAGGTGTCCGCGGCGCTCGGGATCGCCGTGGGAAGCATCGGGCCGCTCCGCCAGCGCTGTCTGCGCCGGCTGCGGACCCGGCTCGAAGCGAGAGGGACGGTGTGACCGGCATGAGCGACGACGCCAACGACGGCCTGGACGGCGCTCTCGACAGCGCCCTGGAGAACGCCCTGGACTCCGCCCTGGAGGAGGAGCTGCGCCAGGCGGTGGCGATCCTGGACCCGGTCCCTGCCGAGCTGCGGCACATCGCCATCGAGGCGTTCGCCCTGCACGACATGGACGCCCGGCTCGCCGAGCTGACCTTCGACTCCCTGGTCGACGCCATCCCGGTCCGGGGCGCCACGGAAGCGCCGCGGATGCTGACGTTCACGGCGGGCGACCTGACCGTGGACGTGGAGGTCACCGCGCACGGCCTGATGGGCCAGCTGATGCCCCCGCAGGCCGCCGGGATCGAGATCCTCGGCGGCCCCCACCCCAGCACCCCCGCCACCCTCACGGCCGACCCCCTGGGCCGCTTCACCGGCGACCTCACGGTCTCGGGCCCCTTCGCCCTGCGCCTGCGCACGGACGACGAGGTGATCGTCACGGAGTGGCTGCGCGCGTGAGCGCCGCCGCGCCCGGACCCCGGAACCGGGGTCCGGGCCCGCGCTCAGTGTGTGATCTTGTCGATCAGCGTGGCCAGCGCCGAGGCCAGTGCGTGCAGGCCGGGGCCGTACGGGCCGCCCGGTTCGGTCATGTAGACGTCCCGGCGGATCTCCACCATCAGGGCCTCCACGCGGCGGTCCCTGCCGTAGTGCTCCAGCGGCACGTACGTACCGCTGAAGGGGCTGTCCAGGCCGGTGTCCCCGAACGGGGCGAAGGCCTCCCGGGCGGCGGTCAGCAGCTCGGGCGGGGTGTGGAAGGGGTCCGTGCCCAGGCAGACCGCGGGACGCGGGCCGTCGCCGTGCAGCTCGTAGGGCAGCGCGGCCGTCGGATAGGAGTGCACGTCGATCACGACGGCCCGTCCGGTGACGGCGAGACGGTCGGCGACGGCGTCCGTCATGGCACGCGCGTACGGGTGGAAGTACCGCTCGACCAGCGGCGCGGGGTCGGTGTCCGGCGCCCGCAGCGCCTCGCGGTGCGTGGTGGCCGTGTAGACGGCGCCCATCCCGACGGCGAGCATCTCCTCCCGCTCGTCGGGGAACCGTTCCGGGTCCACGACCAGCCGGGACAGCCGGTTGACGAACCGCCAGGGCGTGAGAGCGGCCGACCCGGCGGCCAGCGCGGCGAGTTCGGCGGTGTGGCCGTCGGTGATGTGGTCCAGCTCGCGCTCCAGCGCCGCGTCGTCCAGCACGATGCCCGCGCGGGCGTCCGGCGGCACGGTCCGCGCCGAGTGCGGGACGTGCAGCAGCACGGGGGAGCCGTCGTCGCCGGGAAGGACGTCGAAGGACGGGGACGGCGCTGCTGCGTCGGACATCGGGCGGCTCCAGGGATCGATTTTCAGCCAACCCGGACATGATACGAAACAGCCGTACGGCCCAGGGCCGGTGGACGTACGGCGCAGGGCCCGCACCCGGTGCGGGTGCGGGCCCTGCGCGGGCGGGCGGCGGCCCGTCAGGCCAGCGTGGCCAGCGCCGCGTTCCAGGTGGCCGAGGGACGCATCACGGCGTCGGCCTTGGCCGGGTCGGGGCGGTAGTAGCCGCCGATGTCGGCCGGCTTGCCCTGGACGGCGAGCAGTTCCCCGACGATCGTCTCCTCGCCGGCGGCGAGCGTCTCGGCGAGCGGCGCGAACGCCTTGGCCAGGTCGGCGTCCTCGGTCTGCGCGGCCAGCTCCTGCGCCCAGTACAGCGACAGGAAGAAGTGGCTGCCGCGGTTGTCGATGCCGCCGACGCGCCGGGTCGGCGACTTGTTCTCGTTGAGGAAGCTCGCCGTGGCCCGGTCGAGGGTGTCGGCGAGGACCTGGGCGCGGGTGTTGCCGGTGGTCTTGGCGTACTGCTCGAAGGACGGCACCAGCGCGAAGAACTCACCGAGCGAGTCCCAGCGCAGGTAGTCCTCCTTGACCAGCTGCTGGACGTGCTTGGGCGCGGAGCCGCCGGCGCCGGTCTCGAACAGGCCGCCGCCCGCCATCAGCGGGACGACCGACAGCATCTTGGCGCTGGTGCCCAGCTCCAGGATCGGGAAGAGGTCGGTCAGGTAGTCGCGCAGCACGTTGCCGGTGACGGAGATGGTGTCCTCGCCGCGGCGGATGCGCTCCACGGACAGCTTCGTCGCCTCGACCGGGGCGAGGATCCGGATGTCCAGGCCCTCGGCGTCGTGCTCGGGCAGGTACGCCTTGACCTTCTCGATGAGCACGGCGTCGTGGGCGCGGTCCTCGTCCAGCCAGAACACGGCCGGGTCGCCGGTGGCGGCGGCACGGGTGACGGCGAGCTTCACCCAGTCGCGGATCGGCGCGTCCTTGGTCTGGCAGGCGCGGAAGATGTCACCCTCGGCCACCGGCTGCTCCAGGACCACGGTGCCGTCCCGGTCGACGAGGCGGACCGTGCCGTCGGCCGGGATCTCGAAGGTCTTGTCGTGGGAGCCGTACTCCTCGGCCTTCTGCGCCATCAGGCCGACGTTGGGCACCGAGCCCATGGTCGACGGGTCGTAGGCGCCGTGCGCGCGGCAGTCCTCGATCACGGCCTGGTAGACGCCGGAGTAGCTGTGGTCGGGCAGCACGGCCAGGGTGTCGTGCTCCTCGCCGTCCGGGCCCCACATGTGGCCGGAGGTGCGGATCATGGCCGGCATGGACGCGTCGACGATGACGTCGGACGGCACGTGGAGGTTGGTGATGCCGCGGTCGGAGTCGACCATGGCGAGGGAGGGGCCGTCGGCGATCTCGTCGTCGATGGACGCCTTGATCGCGTCGCCCTCGGGCAGTGACTCCAGACCCTTGAGGACGGCGCCGAGACCGTCGTTCGGGGACAGGCCGGCGGCGGCGAGGACGGCGCCGTACTCCTCGAAGGTCCGCGGGAAGAAGGCGCGCACGACGTGACCGAAGACGATCGGGTCGGAGACCTTCATCATCGTGGCCTTGAGGTGCACGGAGAACAGCACGCCCTCGGCCTTGGCGCGGGCGACCTGCGCGGTGAGGAACGCGCGCAGCGCGGCGACCCGCAGCACGGAGGCGTCGACGACCTCGTCCTTGAGGACCGGTACGGACTCGCGCAGCACGGTGGTGGTGCCGTCGGCGCCCGCCAGCTCGATGCGCAGCGAGCCGTCCGCGGCGATGACGGCGGACTTCTCGGTGGCGGCGAAGTCGTCGGCGCTCATGGTCGCGACGTTCGTCCGGGACTCACCGCTCCAGGCGCCCATGCGGTGCGGGTGGTTCCTGGCGTAGTTCTTGACGGAGGCGGGCGCGCGGCGGTCGGAGTTGCCCTCGCGCAGCACCGGGTTGACGGCGGAGCCCTTGATCCTGTCGTAGCGGGCGCGGATCTCGCGCTCCTCGTCGGTCTTCGGGTCGTCCGGGTAGTCCGGCAGGGCGAAGCCCTTCTCCCGCAGCTCGGCCACGGCGGCCTTCAGCTGCGGGATGGACGCCGAGATGTTCGGCAGCTTGACGATGTTGGCGGCGGGCGTCTTGGCCAGCTCACCCAGCTCGGTCAGCGCGTCCGGGATGCGCTGGTCCTCCCGGAGGTACTCGGGGAAGACGGCGAGCAGGCGCCCGGCCAGCGAGATGTCGCGGGTCTCCACGGCGACGCCGGCCTGCGCGGCGTACGCCTGGACCACCGGCAGGAACGAGTGCGTGGCCAGCGCCGGGGCCTCGTCCGTGTAGGTGTAGAAGATGGTCGACTCAGTCACCGGGTGCTCCGCTCCACGTCTGCACGTTGCCAACATTGCTCGACATCAAGATATCTCGTGGGCGTTTCCGGTTCGACAGGGGCCCGGCGACGGGACGCTCCCCGCGGCGTGCGGTGCGATGCCCCCGCGGCGTGCGGGGCGGGGGCCGGTCAGGGCTCCACCAGCCCGGCCCGGATCGCGTACCGGGCCAGTTCCAGGCGGTCGCGCAGGCCGAGCTTGCTCAGCAGATTGGCGCGATGCCGCTGCACCGTCTTGACGCTGATGAACAGCAGCTCGCCGATCTCCTTCGACGAATGCCCCTCGGCGACCAGCTTCAGCACTTCCTCCTCGCGCGGGGTGAGGATCTGGTCCGGGGTCTCCTCGCCGTGCCGCACCCGTTCGAGGTAGGTGCGGATCAGCGCGGTGACGGCGCCGGGATACAGGAACGGCTCGTCCCGCATCGCGGCCCGGCAGGCGGCGACCAGATCGCGGTCCGCGACGGACTTCAGCACATAACCGCCGGCCCCGGCCTTGAGGGCCTGGAAGAAGTACTGCTCGTTGTCGTGCATGGTCAGCATCAGCACCCGCAGGTCCGGCTTGAGCGCGGCCAGCTCGCGGGCGGCCTGCAGACCCGTCATCCGGGGCATGGCGATGTCCAGCACCGCGAGGTCCACGTCACGGGTGCGGGCCAGGGCGACGGCCTCCGCGCCGTCACCGGCCTCGGCGACGACCTCCAGGTCCGGCTCCTGATCGAGGATCAGCCGCACGCCGCGCCGTACGAGGGCGTGGTCGTCGGCGAGCAGGATACGGACGGGCCGCGTGCTGTCATGCATGATCAGATCTGAGCTTCCTGGGGGAGGGGCACGGTGAGCCGGATCCGGGTACCGGTACCGGGCGGGGGGACGGAGACGATGTCGAGCGCACCCCCCACCAGCAGGGCGCGTTCCCGCATCCCGCGGATCCCGGCGCCCTCCCGTGCGGCCCGCAGACCGCGCCCGTCGTCGCCGACCGTGAGCACCACGGCGTCACCGGCCCGCCGCAGGGCCACCGTGACGTGCTCGGCGTCGGCGTGGCGGGCGGCGTTGGTGAGGCTCTCCTGGGCGACCCGGTAGAGGACCAGTTCCGTCTCCGGTGACAGGGCGGGCAGAGCGGGGTCCATCCTGCGGGTCACGCGCAGCCCGGTGTGGGTGGCGAAGTCCGAGGTGAGCGAGGTCAGCGCGGCGACCAGGCCGAGGTCGTCCAGCACACCGGGCCGCAGCCGCCGCACCAGCCGCCGTACCTCGTCCAGGCTCTCCCGGGTGATCTCCCGGACCTGCTCCAGCTCCGTGCGCAGGGGTTCCTCCGCCTGGTCCGCGGCCCGCTTGAGCACCAGCAGGACCGCGGTCATGCTCTGGCCGACCTCGTCGTGCAGTTCCTGCGCGATACGGCGGCGTTCGGCCTCCTGTGCGAACAGGGCGCGGGCGCTGCTGGTGGCCCGCTCCTGCTCCAGCCGCTCCAGCATGGCGTTGAAGGTGCGGATCAGCTCGCCGACCTCACCGCCGCCCCCGCCGCTGCCGCCGCCGGGCACGGGCAGTCGCCGGCCGGGGCGCAGCAGGTCCACGGTGGACATCAGCCGGGTCACCCGCTCCAGCGGGGCCAGCCCCCAGCGCAGCAGAGCGGCGTTCGCGACCAGCATCGCCGCGAGCCCGCCCACCAGGATCAGCGCCTCGGTCAGCACCACCGGCACGGAGACGGTCACCGGACCCCACAGCAGCATCGCCGTGGCCAGCCCCAGCACGACGGCGTTCAGCGAGAAGATCCGCCAGTACAGCGACACCGTGTGCTCCGCCTCCTTCCCGGACCTCGCCTTCCCGGACGTCGGCCTGCCTCCACTGTCGGACATGCCGCACCGTTGCGCGTCCGTGTCACCGCCGGACCGGCCCTGCCCAGGAACCCACCGTACGAGCCCGGCAACCCAAGGTAAATGGGTCCTGGAACCCATAGAAACAAAGGGGAACAGCGGGCAGGGTTAAGCCATGAGCCACCTCGACGCCCCGCACTCCCCGCCGTCCGGGACCGGACCGGCGTTGCGCAGCCCCTCCGCCGTCCGCGACACCCGCGCGCGCCTCGAACACGCCCGCAGCACCCGCCTCATCCAGCTCCGGGCCCTGGCCGAGACCGGCGACAGCGCCGCCGACCACCTGGCGGGGCTGCGGCGGTCCGCCATCGAGGACGTCCTCACGGCCGTCGACGAAGCCTTCGCCCGCGTCGACGACGGCACGTACGGCACCTGCCGGAACTGCGCGGAACCGATCCCCGCCGAGCGCCTGGAGATCCTCCCGTACACCCCGCACTGCGTGACCTGCCGGCGCGCCGCGCACTGACACCTGAATACCGGCCCCGACCCCCAAAGGGGTGAAGCGGTGAACCACCCGGCCATCGACCACGACGCCACCCACCTGACGCCCGAGGACCTCGCCGCCCTGCGCGAGAACCTGAACGAGCAGCGTCTGTTCCGCAACGAGCAGCTCGCCCAGCTCGCCCCCGCCCACCCCTCCCGGGCGGACCACTTCCTGGAGCGGCAGGCGGCGGCGCAGCTCGAGGTACGCGTCAAGCTGGCCGCGTCGGCCCGCATGGTCCTGGCCGACGTCGAGGCGGCCCTGCGCCGCATGGACGAGGGCCGCTACGGCGTCTGCCACCGCTGCCGCACCCGGATGGACCGCGAGCACCTCCTGATCGTCCCGCAGGCCCGCTACTGCACCCGCTGCCGGCACCTCAGGGAGACGAGCGGATGACCGCCGTCCACCACCTCGTCCCGCCCCGGCCCCGCTCCGGCCCCGCCACGCCCCCGGCCGCCCTGCCGCCGCTGGGCCGGCATCCCCCGGGCCGGAAGACCCTTGTCGCCCCTACTCCCCTCGCGCCAAGGGCACTTCGTCGTTCTCCTCCGTCTGCCGCTGCTGCGGTATCGACACCGTGCCCTGGGAGAGGGCGACCGTGCGCTGCGGGGCCGGGATGCGGATGCCCTCCTCGCGGAAGCGGCGGTGGAGGCGCTTCACGAACTCGTGCTTGATGCGGTACTGGTCGCTGAACTCGCCGACGCCCAGGATCACCGTGAAGTCGATGCGGGAGTCGCCGAACGTGTGGAAACGGACCGCCGGTTCGTGGTCGGGGAGGGCGCCGGCGATCTCCGTCATGACGTCGGCGACGACCTCGGACGTCACCCGTTCCACATGCTCCAGGTCGCTGTCGTAGCCGACCCCCACCGGTACCAGCACCGTCAACCGCTGTTCCGGGCGGCTGAAGTTGGTCATGTTGGTGCCCGCGAGCTTGCCGTTGGGGATGATGACCAGGTTGTTGGAGAGCTGACGGACCGTCGTCTGACGCCAGTTGATGTCCTCGACGTAGCCCTCCTCGCTGCTGCTGAGGCGGATGTAGTCACCGGGCTGCACCGTCTTGGAGGCGAGGATGTGGATGCCGGCGAACAGGTTGGCCAGCGTGTCCTGGAGGGCCAGGGCCACCGCGAGGCCGCCCACCCCGAGGGCGGTGAGCAGCGGGGCGATCGAGATGCCGAGGGTCTGGAGCATCACCAGGCCGCCGATCGCCAGCACCACGACCCGGGTGATGTTGACGAAGATCGTCGCTGACCCGGCGACCCCCGAACGGGACTGCGTGAGCGCCTGCACCAGGCCCGAGATCACCCGCGCCGCCGACGTCGTCACGGCGAAGATCAGCAGTACCTGGAGTGCCTCGTTGGTGTGGTGCTGGACCGTCCTCGTCAGGGGCAGCACCGCCGCCGCGGCCGCCGCGCCGCCCGCCAGCAGCGCCCACGGCACCACCGTGCGCAGCGCGTCCACGATCATGTCGTCCCCGCTCCAGCGGGTCCGCTTGGCATGCTTGGCCAGCCAGCGCAGCAGGGTGCGCGACAGGAACGCCGCCAGCAGGCCGGCGCCCACCGCGATCCCGGCGAGGATCCAGTCGTCCAGGGTCGGCGTACGGTTCACCGGTCACCTCCGGGCACGGACGGGACGGCGGCGGTGCGCGCCGGGGGCCGGACGGGGAGTGGGGTCACGCTGGTCACGTCTTCACCTGATCAGGTACGCGGGATGTGCGGCGTACCGGCCCACCGGAGCGACGGGGCCGGTACGTGCGCTCATCCTGCCCTATCCCCCAAGGGAGTTCCTACCAGGACCGGAGCCGTACACGGCGCTTTCAGACGATTCCCTCCGCCAGTTCGGCCTGCTCACGGTCCGAGCCGTAGGCCGCGGTGGTCGGGGTGCCGTACGAACGGCGGGCCACGTACCACCACACGCTGGCGAGCACGAGTACGACGGCCAGGGCGATGGACGCGTAGTTCATCGAGTCGACCGTCACCGGCGACGACTGCGGCAGACAGAACAGCACCGTCACCAGCGCCACCCACACCACCGCGACCCAGCCGACCGGCCGGCTCCAGCGGCCCAGGCTCCACGGACCCGGCTGGAAACGGCTCCCCGCCCGCAGCCGCAGGAACACCGGGATCGCGTACGCCGGGGTGATACCGATGACGTTGATCGCGGTCACCGCCCCGTACGCCGTCGCCGAGTACAGGGACGGCAGCGCGAGCACGCCCGCCGTCACGACCGACAGCCACACCGCCGCGACCGGCGTCTGCGTACGGGAACTGACCCGCCGCCACAGCGCCGAACCCGGCAGGGCCCCGTCGCGGCTGAACGCGAACACCATCCGGCTCGCCGCCGCCACCTCCGCGTTGCCGCAGAACAGCTGCGCCACGATCACCACCACCAGCAGCGCGCTCGCCCCGCCCGTCCCGAGGCCGTCCAGGAGGATCTGCGCGGGCGGTACGCCGGTGGCGCTGGCGCGCGTCGCGTCGTAGTCCTGGATCGCGAAGGTCAGGCCCGCCAGCAGCGCGAAGCCCGCGATCCAGGACACCCAGATGGAACGGACGATGCCGCGCGCCGCCGACACCGACGCGTTGGACGTCTCCTCCGACAGATGCGCGGAGGCGTCGTAGCCGCAGAACGTGTACTGCGCGAGCAGGAGTCCGATCGCCGTCACATAGAGGGAGTTGGACCAGCCCGTGTCATTGACGAACTTCGTGAACACGAACGACGCCGACCGGTGGTGGTCCGGCCAGACCGCCAGCGCGCCCACGATCAGCGCCACACCCGCCAGGTGCCACCACACACTGACCGAGTTGAGCACGCTCACCAGCCGCACCCCGAACAGGTTCAGCACGGCGTGCAGCAGCAGGATCGCGATGAAGATCAGCATCGTCCTGCCGGGCGTCGGCTCGAAACCCCACTGGAGATTGGCGAACGCGCCCGTGAACAGGGCGGCCCCGTAGTCGATCCCGGCGATCGCGCCCAGCAGTCCGAGCAGGTTCAGCCAGCCCGTGTACCAGCCCCAGCGGCGCCCGCCGAGCCGGTCGGCCATGTAGTACAGCGCACCCGAGGTCGGATACGCGCTGGTGACCTCGGCCAGCGCCATGCCGACGCACAGCACGAACAGGCCCACCCCCGCCCAGCCCCACAGCATCACGGCGGGGCCGCCCGCGCCCATGCCGAAGCCGTACAGGGTCATGCAGCCGGACAGGATCGAGATCACCGAGAAGCTGATCGCGAAGTTGCCGAAGCCGCCCATACGGCGGGCGAGCACCGGCCGGTACCCGAGTTCGCGCAGGCGCTGCTCCTCGTCGCGCTGCGGGACGCCGACGGGAGCGGGTGGTTCAGAGGTGCTGGTCATGCGGAAACCTCCGAGAAAACGGCAGAGATCCAAGGGGAACGAGGCAGGAAAGGCGGACACCTGAGGAGTCGAACGGGGGCGGTTCTCAGGAGTGGGGCCGGCCCGGGTCGCGGGCCGCCGTCCGGCTGCGGGCGCGGGCCTGCACGAACACCTCCACCGCCTGCCCCCGGTCGGCCGGATCGGCCGTGCGGTACGCCCACGGCAGCGGCGTCCAGTACGGCCCCAGCGCCTCGAACACCCGGGCGGCGTCCGGGAATCGCAGAGCGCCCCACAGCGCGTGCGCCAGATGGTTCAGGTCCAGCAGGGACCGCTCGGCGGGACGGCTCGTCTCGAACCAGGAGTGCAGCGCCAGCTGTGCCTCCCGCGCGGCGTCCTCCGCCACCCAGTGCAGATCGAGCGCCGCGTCCCGCCCGCTGGAGCGCCGGTAACGCTCCACCCGTACGTACAGCGGCAGTATGTGCAGCGCCGAGCCCGGCGGCGCGGTCCCCGACGCCCACTGCGCGTACCCGACCGCCTCCGACAGCCGCTCGCCGGAGCCGCGGACGTAGAGGAACTGAAGCATCCGGTGGTGGGCCTCACGGTTGTACGGATCGCGCCTGCCGGCCTCGGCGAGCAGTCCCCACGGCCCCGGCGGCAGCAGCGGCTCCGGGGCGGTCTCCCGGTGCTCCGGCCAGCTCTGCGCCTTGTCGAGCTGGGCCAGCGCCAGCAGACACACCCAGGGCACCGGGTCGTGCGGCGCGGTGCGGGTGGCGCTCTGGCTGGCGTCCCACGCCTCGATCCACAGTTCGTGCGTACGGCGGTGCCCCTCACGGTGCGCCCGCAGGGCCCGCTCGACCGCGACCCGGGCGCGCATCACCACGGCCGGCACACTGAAGGGCTCCTCCGCCAGCCAGGCGCGCACCACATCGGTACCGGCCGCCGCGGCGGCGAGGACCTGGGTGCGCTGCGTCCACTGCCACCAGTCCCTGGTGTCCTCCAGCAGTACACGCATCGCCATCCAGCGGCCGGTGCGCAGATCCTGCAACGCGGCGCGCAGGGCCACGTCGTTGCCGGCGGGGTCGTACGCGGGACGTGCTCCTTCTCTGGCCATCAGCCGCCCGCCCCGCGGCAGATGCGGGACCCGGCGACGGGGTGGAGTGACAACAGCCCTCCTCTGGGCGGCAGGCGAGGAGATCGGGAGGGGACGGCCGAAACTATAGAGGCGCACGTTCCGTATCACCGCCGTTTCCGGAACGTAGTTAACACGGCTGCCGATGACAGATTCTGAGCATCGGCCGGATCAATCGTGTCACTCAACCCGCTTGACGCACCTGCCGGTTGCCGGCAGACCGGCAGGTGCCGCGACGTACTCGGCGGTGCGGTCGGCGGTGTGCTTGACGCGTGCCCGGCGTGACGGCAGGCTGTCGCGCAGTGATCAGCCCGGACGCGGGGCCGGCCGGCCCGGGAGGGCGCGGAGAGGAACTCGATGACCAGCGCGGTGCTCGCCGTCGACCAGGGCACGTCCGGCACCAAGGCCCTCGTCATCTGCCCCGAACGCGGCGTCATCGGTACGGGATTCGCCGAGGTCCGGCCCCGGTACCTGCCCGGCGGCCGCGTCGAGGCCGACCCGCAGGGGCTCTACGACTCCGTCGTCGCCGCCGGTCACCGCGCGCTCGCCGAGGCGGGCGAACCCGTCACCGCCCTCGGCCTCGCCAACCAGGGCGAGACCGTCCTCGCCTGGGACCGGGCGACCGGCCGCCCGCTGACCGACGCCCTGGTGTGGCAGGACCGCCGCGCCGCCTCCGTCTGCACCGAACTCGCTGATCACGCCGACGAGTTACGCCAACTCACCGGATTACCCCTGGACCCCTACTTCGCCGCCCCCAAAATGGCCTGGATCAGGCGCCGGCTCACCCCCGACGGTGTCGTCACCACCTCCGACGCCTGGCTGGTCCACCGCCTCACCGGCGACGCCTACGTCACCGACGCCGCCACCGCGGGCCGCACCCAGCTCCTCGACCTGGACCGGGCCGAGTGGTCGCCCCGCGCACTCGACCTGTACGGTCTGTCCGCCGAACACCTCCCCGAGGTCGTCGACGCCGCCCGACCGGTCGGCACCACAAAGGTGTTCGGCTACGACATCCCGGTCACCGGACTCGTCGTCGACCAGCAGGCCGCCCTCCTCGCCCAGCGCGTCACCGCCGCCGGCGGCGCCAAGTGCACCTACGGCACAGGGGCGTTCCTGCTCGCCCACACCGGCGACACCCCGCGCCGCAGCTCCTCGGGACTGGTCGGCTGCGTCGCCTGGCGGCTCGGCGGGCGCACCAGCTACTGCCTCGACGGCCAGGTCTACACCGCCGCCTCCGCCGTCCGCTGGCTCACCGGCCTCGGCGTCATCGGCGGCCCCGGCGACCTCGACCGCGTCGGCGGCACCGTACCGGACAGCGGCGGCGTCACCTTCGTACCGGCCCTCGCGGGACTCGCCGCCCCCTGGTGGCGCGGCGACCTGCGCGGCTCCCTCACCGGCCTCGGCCTCGACACCGGCCCCGGACACCTGGTCCGCGCCCTGTGCGAGGGCCTCGCCGCCCAGGTCGCCGAACTCGCCGACGCCGCCGCGGCCGACCTGGGCACCCCGCTCGGCGTACTGCGCGTCGACGGCGGCCTCACCCGCTCGGCACTGCTCATGCAGACGCAGGCCGACCTGCTGCAACGCCCCGTCGAGGTGTCCGAGCTGCCCGACGCGACCGCCCTCGGCGTGGGCGCCCTGGCCCGGCTCGGCGCCGATCCACGGCTGACGCCGGCCGACGTCCTGCCCGAGGGGAAACCCGCCGCCGTCTACGAACCGCGCGTCCCGGCCGACGCGGCCGCCGAACGGCGGGCCCGGTTCCGGGCGGCGGTGGCGAGCATGCTGGAGGGAGCGGCCGTATGACGGAACGCAGCGCAGACCCGGCCACCACGGGTGAGGTCACCGCCGAGGGCCCGCTGCCCGCGGCGGTCTACGACGTGGCGGTCGTCGGCGCGGGTGTCGTCGGCTGTGCGATCGCCCGCGAACTCGCCCACCACCGGCGCCTGCGCATCGCCCTCGTCGAGGCCCAGGACGACGTCGGCCAGGGCACCTCCAAGGCCAACACGGCGATCCTGCACACCGGCTTCGACGCCGCCCCCGGCACCCTGGAGGCCCGCCTCGTACGCGAGGGCAGCCGCCAACTGGCCGCCTACGCGGCTGAGTCGGGCATCCCCGTCGAACGCACCGGCGCCCTCCTCGTCGCCTGGGACGAGGAACAGCTCGCCGCGCTGCCCCGGTTGGCCGAGAAGGCCGCCCGCAACGAGTACCGGGACACCCGGCTCCTCGGCATCGACGAGCTGTACGCCCGCGAGCCGCACCTCGGCCCCGGCGCGCTCGGCGCCCTCCACGTCCCCGGCGAGAGCATCATCTGCCCCTGGACCACCACCCTCGCCTACGCCACCCAGGCCGTCCGAGCCGGAGTCGACCTGCACCTCAACTCCCCGGTCACGCACGCCGGTACAGCGGACGGCGTGCACCGCCTCACCACCCCCCGAGGCACCCTCCGCGCCCGCTGGACGGTCAACGCCGCCGGACTGCACGCCGACACCCTCGACCGCGTCCTCGGCCACGACGACTTCACCGTCACCCCGCGCCGCGGACAGCTCATCGTCTACGACAAGGCCGCCCGCGACCTCGTACGGCACATCCTGCTGCCCGTCCCCACCGCCCTCGGCAAAGGCGTCCTCGTCGCTCCCACGGTCCACGGCAACGTCCTGCTCGGCCCCACCGCCGAGAACCTGACCGACAAGGCCGCCACCCACTCCACCGCCGACGCCGTCGCCGCCCTCCGCGCCAAGGGCCGCCGCATCCTCCCCGCCCTGCTGGAGGAGGAGGTCACCGCCGTCTACGCCGGGCTGCGCGCCGCCACCGAGCACGACGACTACCGCATCACCGCGCACCCGGGGCAGGCGTACGTCACCGTCGGCGGCATCCGCTCCACCGGACTCACCGCGTCCATGGCCGTCGCCGCCCACGTCACCACCCTGCTGACCGGCACCGGCCTGGACCCCGGCCCGCGCACCGCCCTCGCCCCGGTCACCATGCCCGCGCTCGGCGAGTCGACACCGCGCCCGTACCTGCGGGCCGCCCTCATCGCCGCCGACCCCGCGTACGGCACCCTCGTCTGCCACTGCGAGCGCGTCTCGCGCGGCGAGATCCGCGACGCCCTGGCCAGTACGATCCCGCCGCGCAGCGTGGACGGGCTGCGCCGCCGCACCCGGGCCCGCGCGGGCCGCTGCCAGGGCTTCTACTGCGGCGCGGCGGTACGGAACCTGTTCGAGGAGGCCCGGCCGTGAGACCCGTGAGCGACGTCAGCCCCGCGAGCACGACCCCCGCACGCACGGTGGACGTCCTGATCATCGGCGCCGGACCCGCCGGCCTGTCCGCCGCGACCCGGCTGGCCGGTGCCGGAGTCGCCCGCGTCGAGGTGCTGGAGCGGGAGCAGCAGGCCGGCGGAGTCCCGCGACACTGCGCCCACAGCGGCTTCGGCCCCTGGACGCGCCCGCGCACCGGCCCCGCGTACGCCCGCCGGCTCGCCGAGACCGCCGTACACGCCGGAGCGACCCTCCGTACCGGCGTCACCGCCCTCGACTGGGAAGCCCCCCTCACCCTGACCACGGTCGGCCCCGGCGGCCCCGAGGCGATCACGGCACGGGCGGTCCTCCTCGCCACCGGCGCCCGCGAACGCCCCCGCGCCGCACGCCTGGTACCCGGCACCCGCCCCGAAGGGGTCTACACGACGGGCGAGTTGCAGCAGGCGGTCCATCTGCACGGACAGCGCGTCGGCACCCGGGCCGTGGTGATCGGCGCGGAGACCGTCTCCTACGCGGCGGCGGCCGCCGTACGCGCCTCGGGCGCCGAAGTCGTCGCCATGGTGACGGAGCTGCCGGACGCCCAGACCGACCGGGCGCTCGCCCGGTACGCCCGCCTGGTCCGGGGCGTGCCGCTCCTCACCCGGACCACGGTCACCGAACTCCTCGGCCAGGGGCGCCTGTCGGGCGTACGCGTCCGGCACCGGGACGGCCGTACGACCGTACTGCCCTGCGACACGGTGGTGTTCACCGGCGACTTCGTCCCCGACCACGAACTGGCCCGCCGTACCGGCCTCACCCTGGACCCCGGCACCCGCTCCCCGGCGGTGGACGGCCAACTGCACACCTCCCGCCCCGGAGTCCTGGCCGCCGGCAGCCTGCTGCACCCCGCCGAACCGGCGGCCACCGCCGCCCGGGAGGGCGTCCGGGCGGCCGGGGCGGTGCTGGAGTGGCTGGTGAACGGGGACTGGGCCGAGTCGGTGCCGATCGTGCCGGAGCCCCCGCTGCGCTGGATCGCCCCGCACCGGGTGACCCCGGCCGACGACCTCCCGTACGTCCTGCGCACCGCCGTACCGCTGACCCGGCCCGTCCTCCACGTCACCCAGAACGGCCGGCTCCTCCACACCGAGCGCTCCCACCGGGGCACGGTCCTGCCCAACCGCCCGCTGCGGCTCCCGGCGCGCTGGACGGCCCTGGTCGACCCGAAGGGCCCGGAGGTACGGGTGACGGTCGCGGCGGAGTGAGCCGGGCCGTGGGGGAGCGGGCGGGCCGGACCGGTCCGCCGGACCCGTGTCCTCTCGGACGGGCCGCCTCAGATGACCTTGAACCGCACCAGCGCCCCCAGCGTCAGCGCCCCCGGGACCAGCGGCACCCACACGGTGATGATCCGGTAGGCCAGCACCACCGCCGTGGCGAGGGCGACCGGCCCGCCCGCCGCCACCAGCGCCAGGATCAGCGCCGCCTCGACGGACCCGATCCCGCCCGGGGTCGGCACCAGCGCCACCGCGACGGTCGCCGCCAGATACGCCAGCGCCATGTGCGTGGGCGGCACCGGAAGACCGAGCGCCGTCCCGACGGCGGCGAGACCGGCGGCCTGGAGGACCGGGAAGGCGAGCGACCCGCCCCACAGTGCCAGCGCCCGCGCCGGACGGGTGTGCACCGACCGCGCCTCGCCCAGCGCCGTCCGCAGGAAGCCGGTCACGGCCGCCCGCAGCCGCCGTACGAGCACCAGCGCGGCCACCGCGGCGACGAGCACCGCGACCGCGGCGCCCAGCAGGGGCCCGGACAGGCCCGCGGGGAGGAGACCGCCGAGCCGCAGCGCGTCGGGGAAGACGACGAGCAGCACGGCCAGCAGCCCGACGCGGGTGACGCTCTCGGCGAGCAGATAGAGCGCGAGGGCGGCGGAGGAACGGGCGAGCGGCACCCCGCACACGGTCATGAAGCGCAGATTGACGGCGCTCGCGCCGAGCCCGGTCGGCAGCAGGTGGTTGGCCGCTCCGGCGGCGAACTGGGTGACCAGCAGCCGTCGTTTGGGCAGCGGCTGGACGACGGCGCCCTGCCGGGTGAACGCGGCGGCGACCCACGTCAGACAGGTCGCGCCGCCCGCTGCGAGCAGCCACGGCCACTCGGCGCCGCGCAACTGCCCGAAGCCCTCGACCAGCACGGAGCGGTGCCGGACGGCGACGACGGCGACGAGGAGGAGCGGGACCAGGGTGAGCACCTTGCGGACGGGGACGCGACGGTGGAGGCCGGGCCGGGGCAGGCCGGGCCCGGGGAGGACGGGCTGGGGGAGAGCGGGCTGGGGGAGAGCGGTCACATCCGAAGAGGGTCTCCGCACCGCGCCAACGGCGGGTTGCGGCGGCGGGACCGGCGCGTTACGGCCGGAAAGCGGCTGGGCAGGCGGGGTCGGCTTCGGAGACGGGGGAAGCGGCGGGGGCGGGGTCAGGAGACCGTTCGGCGGACGCATGGGATCCCTTCGGACAGGAAGGCCGGGACAGGGCAAAGGGACGGAACATTGACCTCAACGACGCTTGAGGTCGTACGTTGCATCGCATGAGCATGGAGACGACGGCCTGGACGCAGCTGCACAGCGTCATGACCGCACAACAGGAGCGCCGCCCCTTCGCCCGCGCGACGCTGCGCCGCATCGGCGCGTTCGCCCGCCCGCACCGGATGCGCATCGCGCGGTTCGTGGCGCTCGGGGTGGTGACGGCGCTGCTGGCCGTGGCCACGCCGGTGCTCGCGGGCCACGTCGTGGACGCCATCGTGTCGGACGGCAGCGAGCAGACCGTCGTACGGCTGGCACTGCTGATCGCACTGATCGCGCTGGCCGAGGCGGCGCTCGGCATCCTGGGACGGCGACTGTCCGCGACGCTGGGCGAGGGCCTGATCCTCGACCTGCGGACGGCGGTGTTCGACCACGTCCAGCGGATGCCGGTGGCGTTCTTCACACGTACTCGTACGGGAGCGCTGGTGTCACGTCTCAACAACGACGTGATCGGCGCGCAGCGGGCGTTCAGCAACACGCTGTCGGGCGTGGTGAGCAACGTGGTCACCCTGATCCTCACCCTGATCGTGATGCTGACCCTGAGCTGGCAGATCACGCTGCTGGCCCTGGTGCTGCTGCCGGTGTTCGTGATCCCCGCCCGCCGGATGGGCAGCAGGATGGCGCGGATGCAGCGCGAGGCGGCGGGGCTGAACGCCGAGATGGGCACCCGGATGACCGAGCGCTTCTCGGCACCCGGCGCCACGCTGGTGAAGCTGTTCGGCCGCCCGGACGAGGAGTCGGCGGAGTTCGAGGCGCGCGCGGCGCGGGTGCGGGACATCGGCATCCGGACGGCGACGGCGCAGACGGTGTTCATGACGTCGCTGACCCTGGTGTCCGCCCTCGCGCTGGCCCTGGTCTACGGCCTCGGCGGCTGGTTCGCCCTGCGCGGCACCCTGCAGCCGGGCGCGGTGGTGTCCCTGGCCCTGCTCCTGACCCGCCTGTACGCACCGCTGACGGCGCTGGCGGGGGCGCGGGTGGAGGTGATGAGCGCGCTGGTCAGCTTCGAGCGGGTCTTCGAGGTACTGGACCTGAAGCCGCTGATCGAGGAGAGCCCGGCGGCGGTGGAGGTCCCGGCGGGCCCGGTGGCGGTGGAGTTCGACGACGTCCGCTTCTCGTACCCGTCGGCGGACAAGGTCTCCCTCGCCTCCCTCGAAGAGGTGGCGGTCCTGGACGACCGGGGCGGCGCGGAGGTCCTGAAGGGCATCTCGTTCCGCGCGGAACCCGGCCGCACGGTGGCCCTGGTGGGCTCTTCGGGCGCGGGCAAGTCGACGATCGCGCAGCTGCTGCCGCGCCTGTACGACGTCGACTCCGGCGCCGTACGGATCGGCGGCGAGGACGTACGGAACCTGACGACGACCTCACTGCGGGCGACGGTCGGCATGGTCACCCAGGACGGCCACCTCTTCCACGAGACGGTGCGCGAGAACCTGCTGCTGGCCCGCCCCGAGGCCGACGACCCGGAACTCTGGGACGCGCTGACCCGGGCCCGTCTGGACGACCTCGTCCGCTCCCTGCCCGACGGTTTGGACACCGTCGTCGGCGAACGCGGCTACCGCCTCTCCGGCGGCGAACGCCAGCGCATGACCATCGCCCGCCTCCTCCTGGCCCGTCAGCGCGTGGTCGTCCTCGACGAGGCCACGGCCCACCTCGACAACACGTCGGAGGCGGCGGTGCAGGAGGCGCTGACGGAGGCGCTGGAGGGCCGCACGGCGGTGGTCATCGCCCACCGCCTGTCCACGATCCGCTCGGCGGACCAGATCCTGGTGATCGAGGCGGGCCGGGTGGCGGAACGGGGCACGCACGAGGAACTGCTGGCGGCGGACGGCCGGTACGCGGAGCTGTACCGCACCCAGTTCGCGGAAGCGGGCACGCCGCTCACGGACGCGGACGTGCTGCCGGAACCGACGGCGCTGGCGGAACCGGCGTGAGCAGTGTGGGCCGTACGGGGGACGGGGACGGGGACGATCAGAAGGCGAACGTCTCCCCGGTCCCGTAGGCCCGGACGGTGACGGTGCCCTCGGAGGAGGCGATGGCGGGCCGTACGAGGTGCACGCGCCCGGTGCCGGCGACGGTGCCGTGCCCGTCCTCCACGACGAGCGCGGTGCCCTCGTCGATCGCGACGCCCTGCGGGGCCCCGCCGCTGCGGACCACCTCGATCAGCCGGCCGAGGGTGCCCCACTGCGTGGCGTGGACATCGACGGTGGCCGGCAGGAGCCCGAGCCCGTCCCGTACCTCGACCTCCTCGAGGTCCTCGGCGGCATCGCCGGGACACACCGGAACGCCCTTGCTGAGCCATCCCCCGACCAGCGCGGACTCGGCGGCGAGGGCGGCCCCGGCGGAGAACCCGGCGTAGGGCAGCCCGCGCGTCCGCACCAGCTCCCGCACCTCGTCCCGCACCGGGCCGAAGGCCTCCTGGAAGGCGGGCGTGAGCCCACCGCCCACGAGCAGGGCATCGGCGTCCCGCAGCGCACCGGGGTCGAACACGCCCCCGACCGGCACGACGACCGGCACCGGCCGGCACGGTGCGACGGACCGCAGCACGGAGTCGTACCGCTCGAACTCCGCTGCCGCGCCCCCGTCCCCCTCCTCGACCAGCACACAGGCCACGACCGGCCCGTCACCCCCGGAACCCCGGCGCCCCGCCTCCTCGAGAAACGCCCCGTACACCGCAGCCACGGCCTCGGGCTGCCAACCGCCACCTATCAGATGCACCGACAACGGGTGCCTCCTCCCAGTCGATCTCTCACCTGCATGATCCCACGCTCAATAGAGCAACGAACCTGATCCTGCGCAAAGCAACGGCCACGATGAGGTCACGACTGTGCCTGGGAAGGCTCTGATGAGCGGGCTTGGGGTTTCGTGGCGCTTCTTGAGCGAAGCGGGGTTGCTGGAGAGAACTGCAACGCGTGAAGGTGGCATCGCACGCCCGACCTCACAGCCCCCTGACGATCACCCGGTCGCCGCAGAGCCCACGCAGACCGTCCTCGCCGGAGTGCGTCCTCACGGGTTCGGACCCCCCACATGCGTGCCCTGTCCAACCTGTTCCCGGCGAACGAAGTATCGCCCCGGCCCGGTAGTCTCGATCACGTCGTCAACGCGGCCCGACGGGCTTCCGCTCCACCTCGGTGGAGTCTCGAAGGACATGCCCCCACCCGCACGAGTCACTTCGTGCTGCCCGGGGGAAGTCCTTGTTGCTGCGTGCGTCCGCCAGAACGGTCGCCGTCATGGCGCTCGACGGTTCGCTGTTCCTGCATCTCACCGACCAGTTCGTCCATAGGCACGGCTACCGCCCCGGCGCGTCGGAGGTGCGCTCCTGGGAGCGCAGCATCCCCGCCCTGACGGGCGCGCTCAACGACGCCGGTCTGGGCGACGTGGAGGTCATGCTGGAGTACGCGCTCCCGCTGAACAGCAAGCGCTGCGACGCCGTGCTCGCCGGGGTGCACCCCGTCACCGGTGAACCGTCGTACGTCGTCGTGGAGCTGAAGCAGTGGAGCCAGGCGCTGCCCCACGAGGACGACCCCGTGCTGTGCCACGTCGACGCCTACGCCCACCCGGTCCTCAACCCGGTCGAGCAGGTGCGCCGTTACTGCGAGTACCTCGTCAACTTCAACGGCGCGGTGTCCGAGCACGCGGACCGCGTCACCGGAGTGGCGTTCCTGCACAACGCCACCGAGTTCGGGGTGTCAGGGCTCAGGGAGATCGAACGGGACGCCCGCGGGCTGCTGTTCACCGGGGAGCGCCGCGGCGCGTTCCTCGACCACCTCCGCACGCGGCTGAGCGACCGGCATCCGGGCGCCCGCGCCGCCGACGAACTGTGCGCCGGGGTCACGGTCCCGTCGAGGCAGCTGATGGCGGTGGCCGCCGAAGAGGTCAGGGAACGCACGCAGTTCGTGCTCCTCGACGAGCAGCAGGTAGCCTACCGCCTGGTCCTCAACGCCGTCGAGAAGGCGAAGCGAGCCGACCACAAGGAGGTCGTCATCGTCACGGGCGGCCCCGGTACCGGCAAGAGCGTGATCGCGCTCCAACTGCTCGGTGAGCTGTACCGGCGAGGGACGACAGCGCTGCACGCCACCGGCTCGCAGTCCTTCACGAAGACGATGCGGAAGGTCGCCGGGGCGCGCAGACGCGAGGTCCAGGACCTGTTCAAGTACTTCAACAGCTTCATGGCCACCGAGGCGAACAGTCTGGACGCGCTGATCTGCGACGAGGCCCACCGCATCCGGGAGACCTCGGCCAACCGCTACACCCCCGCCGCGCACCGCACCGGCAGGGCGCAGATAGACGAACTCATCGACGTGGCCCATGTGCCGGTGTTCTTCCTCGACGAGCACCAGGTCGTGCGGCCGGGCGAGATGGGCACCGTGGCCGACATCGAGGAGGCGGCGGCGCGACGGGACATCCCGTGCCATGTGGTCCCGCTGGACAGCCAGTTCCGCTGCGGCGGCAGCGACGCCTATCTGCGCTGGGTGGTACGGCTGCTCGGCCTCGAACCCGGCGGCGCGGTCGAATGGGAGCCCGACGGGCGTATGCAGCTGCTTGTCGCCGACACCCCGGGGGAACTGGAAGCGTTTCTCGACGCATGCCGCTCCCAGGGCTACGGCGCCCGGATGTCCGCCGGTTACTGCTGGCGCTGGTCCCCCGAACCCAGGCCCGGCGAACCGCTCCCGCCCGATGTCGTCATCGGCGACTGGGCCCGCCCCTGGAACCTGAGAGGCGACCGCTCCGTCTCCGGCGCGCCCCCGGCCGCCCTGTGGGCCACCGACCCGGCGGGCTTCGGCCAGGTCGGCTGTGTCTACACGGCGCAGGGCTTCGAGTACGACTGGTCCGGCGTCATCATCGGCCCCGATCTGCTCTGGCGCGGCGACCGCTGGGTCACGGACCGTACGGCGTCGAAGGACCCGGTCTTCAAGAAGGCCACCCCGGACGCCGACGTGGACCGCCTGATCCGCAACACGTACAAGGTGCTCCTGACCCGGGGCATGGTCGGCACCATCGTGTACTCGACGGACCCCGAGACGCGCGAGAAGCTGCGCGAGCTGGCGGGGACCCGACCGGTGCACGAACCCGCGCGGGCCTGACGACGGGCCGGCGGCCGGGGCGACGCACCGGTACTCGCGCGGGCCCCAGGTGCGCGCACCGTCCCCGCCCGCCGCACGGCCGCCCGTCGGCAGGGAATCCGCCACCGACCGGACGATCCGGCCACGTTGCCCCCGCAACGGCGCGGCACGCGGACGGACGGCCGCTCTCCGGGCGACCGCCTTCCTGAGATCCCGGTACCGGAATGCGGCCCGACGGGCTTCCCCAGACCCCGGCGAGGCGCACGCCGTGCCCGCCGCCGACGCAACCGCTCCGACCGGCAGCCGCCGGATCTCCAGCTGTGGTGACCGGCCGCCCGTAGACCTGGGGTGGCGGGCTCCCCGGACCCGCCACCTGTCTGCGCCAGAAGACCAGGCGCGCTGCCGCGACCAGAGCCGTCACCAACAGGTCGACGACGACTCCCACTGCGACGTCGGCCAGCATCTCGCGAAACCGGTCACGACGTGCGGTGCTGTACTCGACGGGGTTCATCAGGAAACCACTCCTCGGTGTGAGCAGGGAATGGCAGGGACGGCCCTACCGGGCATCCGCACTCACACCGCGCGAAACGCGCAAGGGAAACCACTCACAGCGTTACGACCGAGAACCGGCACCGGAACACCGCCCACGTACCCTCCGGGAAGGCGGGTAGCGGGGAACGACCTTAATACAGAACGAAGTTGCCGATGCCTGATCACTGAACTCGAACGGGTCAACGGTGCTCAGGGCCGGTGCCGTCCGAAGCTGAGGGTGACGAATCGCTCGCCCGCGCGGGGTGCCCGGGTCCAGGAACGGGTGGTGAAAGTGTGCAGCCTGCCTCGGGTCAGCGCGAAGCAGGGCAGTGAGAGGCCCAGTTCGGTGTGCAGGGCCTCCAGCACGATTTTGTTGCGGTCCGGTTCGGTGTCTTCCGTGCGGAACAGCCGTGCGGGGTCCAGGGCCTCGGGTATCGCGCCGGAGCGCTGGATCTCGGTGCCGCGCACGGTGAACGCGTAGATCTCCTCGCCATGTTCGGCCACCGACAGGTGGAACGCGGCCGGACGGTCGTTCGGAAGGGTGTTCCGAGTCTCCTGCCACACCACTACCGCGCGACCGGAGGAGGAGGCTGCCGCGGCAGGGGACAGGAACAGCTGGCCGAGGTGGCGGCGAGAGTAGCCGTCGAAGGCGAAGGCCCACCCTTCGGCAGTACGGCCGACGGCGACCAGTGTCCGGTCCTCCCACGGTTCCGCGTCCTCCCGCTGCTGAGGCCGCCACTTCCGCCAGAGCACCCGGCGCGCATCGGCGGGCGCTCCGAGTGCGGCGCCCTCCTCCCCGATCAGGGCGGGCAGGCGGGCGGGCTCGACCCCCTCGACCCACAGGCAGCGGAACCCCTCGAACGGCTGCCGGTTCGCGGGGGACTCCGCCAGCCAGACGAGGCCCGGTGGGTCGAGATCAGGCACCGGCTCGGCGGCAGGTCCCTTCTCGCCCGACCGCGGCGTGGCCAGGATCTCCCGCCCGCGCTCCGGGGTGATCAGCGGACCCAGGACGGTATCGGCGAGCAGGCCCACCGGGGCGATCAGCAACGGCCCGGGTGCCTCCCAGTGCGGTAACGCGTCCCGCAGCACCCGCCATGCGGCGCCGGTCGCCCCCCAGCGGGCCGCTTCCCGGGCCTCGGCGACGGCCCTGCCCCACGGACCAGGAGGCGCGTACCGATGGGTGCCGTCCCGCATCGCGCTCAGTACGGCCTCGGCGGCATCCCGGGCCACCCCACGGGCGGTCATCCTCCGGAGCCAGAGGTCGTCCCCGTCCGGCCGGCCGAGATCGTCCGCCGCGGTCAGGGCCTGCACGGGCAGCAGCTCGGGAAGGTAACGCGGATCCGCCACCAGAGCGTTGTGCAGCCGTAGGCCCCGCGGAGCCGGCAGGCACCGGAGCTGGTCCAGCAGGACGGCGCTGTGCGGCCGCCCGAAGGACATCGCCTCCTCCAGCAGCGACAGTGCCTCCTCGTGGCGTCCGCGCAGGGCCAGCACACGGGCCTCCTCCACGCGGGCGTCCTGGGCCCGGGTGGTCGCGTTCACGAAGCCGGGCTGCCCCGCCCGGACGGCGTGGAAGCCGCGGTACATCGCTTCCATGTACGCGCGGAACGACGGGTAGCGCTCCGGCGGTTCGCCGCTCCAGCCCTTGTAGAGGTAGAGCGCCCACTCGCCGTCCTGGTCGGTGTCACCCGGGTCGAGCAGGGCGTTCGACATGTCGGAGTCCGTCTCCAATCGCAGTGCCCGCTGCCACATCCCGGCCAGCAGGACGTCCTCCTCGCGCGGGTCGTCGCCCAGCCCCTCCCCGTACAGCGGGGCCATGCCGAACGGATCCCGGAACCAGTCGATGTCCGCGACGCCGCCGAGCCGGTGGACACCGGCCATCTGCTCCACGTACCACCCGTCGCTCACGGCCAGGAACTCCCGGTACGAAGGCGGCAGTCGTCGCCCCAGCCGCTCCTCGGCCCCAGCGATCACCGCCTCGTCCGCACCCGCCCTGCCCAGGACAACGGCGTCCTGCCCGCCGTCCACGTCCCGGTCCGCGCGCGGAACCCACTCCTCCTGCCAATACCGCAGGAAATGCTGCCAGTTGAAAGATTCAACGCTCATGCCTGGATGGTTTCACCGGCCACTGACAACGACGTTTCAAGGGTTGAGAAGCCGGGCAGGCCCGTGTCATGCCGGTTCGCCGGGCGGGTGGTGGTGAGATCACCGTGCACGGCCTGGTCCACGGCCCACTCGACCATGTTCGCACTCGGCTGGATGGCTTGGCGCTTGGGGTCGTTACGCTCACCTATGCAAGGCGCCTCCATGGCGAGGACGGGGCCGTACACGTCGGCTCCGCCAGCGGTCAGGCACTGGGATTCCGGGCCGCCGTCGCCGCAGGTGAGCGGGGCCACGTCGTCGGGACCGGAGGCGGTCGCCGCAGTGAGCGCGGCCGGTTCCGTTCCGCTCGTGTCCGCGCCCGTGGGTAACTGCTGACTCGCGTCCACCACGGTCGTGGCCGCCGTGCCCGTCTCGGCCGCGGTCGTCTTCACCGTGATCAGGCCGGCAGGGCCTTCCGGCGGGCGTCTGCTTGTCGAGTGCCTTGCGCACCCCGTCTCCGCATCACTTTCAGCAGCCTCGGCTCCTTGCTCGCCGGTTGTCGCGCCGGCCCGTACGTCACCGGCACTCGTATAACGAGGTCTCAACGGAGCTGACAGAACATGGCCTTGGTAGTACGGACCTACGGTAGGTTCTTGCCATGAAGCAGGGTAAAGAGGTCGAAAACCCCGAGTCGCGTTTCTCCGCGGTGCTGCTGGCGGCAGCGAAGCTTCCGGGTGTGCGTGTCCCCAGGGAGGCGTACCTCCGCAGTGCGCTGGCTCGTCACTGTTCCGAGGACGACATCCGAAGAGCGATAGAAGAGACGCCCGCTGCGGCGGGCATCGCTTCCGAGGTGCTCGACAAGGTGGCCAACGATTCGATCCGCTACGAAACCGCCAAGGTCAGCGCTCTCTCCGCCGCCGCCGGCATACCCGGCATCCTCGCCCTTCCCGCCACGGTGCCCGCCGACATGGCTCAGTACTTCGGCCACATGGTGCGTATCGCGCAGAAACTCGCGTACCTCTACAGCTGGCCCGATCTGTTCTCCGACGAGGGTGATGACGTCGATGACGCGACCATGGGGGTGCTCACGCTGTTCTTCGGCGTGATGTTCGGCACCCAGTCGGCGAACGCCGCTGTGGGCAAGGTCGCCGGGATGATGTCGAAGCAGGTCGCCAAGAAGCTCCCGCAGAAGGCACTCACCCAGGGTGTCGTCTACCCGATCGTGAAAAAGGTCGCGGCATACCTCGGCGTCCAGATGACAAAGCAGTCCTTTGCGAAAGCCGTCTCGAAGGCCATCCCCCTCGTAGGAGCTGCCGTCTCCGGCGGGCTCACCTTTGCGACCTACCTCCCGATGGCCAAGAGGCTCAAGAAACACCTTGTCGGCCTGCCCCTGGCGGACCCGTCGCACCGGGTGATGGACGGGGAAGTCGTGGACGCTGAAGCCGTGGAGGACCACGAGTCTTTCGCCTCGGCGCACGCCGAACGGCACGCCGCGGACACCACTGCCGCCGAGCTGGAGGAACCCAGGTCCTGACGCCGTGAGCGCCCTCCTGACTGCCGAAGGGATGGCCGATGCGGCGGGCTTTCTTGTCATCGCCGCGGGGGCGGTGATCTGTTGGCAGGTATGAGGGCTCGCTCGTCACCCCGTCTCGCTGATCACCGCGACCCGCGAGAACCCGTCGGAGCACCGGACACCCGTAGCGGGGCCAGGGGGACGATCTCCCGGTCGAAGAAATCGTAGAGACTCAGGACACTAGAATCCGAACATGAGTGACTTCGGGGCGACGACCGACGAACCAAACCGTCTGCTGGCCCTGGCCGATGGGATATTCGCAATCGCCATCACCCTGTTGGTGCTTGATATCGGCGTCCGCCAGGGGCTCGACCCCTCCGCCTTTCGGCAGGCCCTGCGGGAATCGGTCGATTCCCTACTGGCATATGCGCTGAGCTTCGTGGTGATCTCTGCCCTCTGGCGCGACCACCGGCGGATCTTCGGGAACGTCGTCGCAGTGGACACGGTAATCATCCGGCTGACTCTGCTGGGTCTCGGACTCGTTGCCCTGATGCCCTTTCCGACCACGCTTTTGGCGGATTACGGCGGGCAGCCACAAGCGGTGGCGATCTACGCAGGTGCCGTCGCTGCAGTCGACGCCGTGCACCTGAGCCTGCTGCTGTATGTCGCACGCCGCCCGAAGTTGCTCCGCAGCACCCAGTCGGCCCCCGGCGTGCGGCTGCTCGCCGCAGACTTCGGCACGACGATCCTCATCCTCCTCGTCTCAATTCCGCTGGCCTTCGTCACACCCTTCGGCGCCAAATGGTGCTGGCTCGCCCTGGTCCCCGTCAGGCTGGTTCTCGGCCGACTGCGCCGGCGCCGCCCAGTGTCCTGAGTCTCAGGAAAGCTGCATTTCCAGGGTTTGGGATTCGGCAGGCGGTTCAGGTAGCCGGCGAGGGTCTGTCCAGCGAGTGGGTCTGTTCCGTAGTCGGTGGTGACGGTGTGTGCTCGTCTGTGATCATTGAGCGTGCATGATGCGAACACGCTTGTAGGAACGGTGTTTTCGGGGTTGTCGGCGCTGGTCATCGAGGATGTGGCGGACGGTGGCGGGATAGTCCGGGTTACGGCTCGGACCCGGGATGTTCCTGTTCCCTGTCCGGTGTGCGGGGTCGTGACGGGGAGGGTCCACGGGTATCACGGCCGGACGGTGCGGGATGTGCCGGTCGACGGCCGGCAGGTCGTGGTCCGGGTGAGGATACGACGGCTGGTCTGTCCGGTCCTGGGCTGCAGGCGGCAGACCTTCCGCGAGCAGGTCCCCGGGCTCCCGGAGCGCCGTCAGCGCCGCACCACACGTCTGACCGGCCAGCTCTCCGAGCTGGTCAAGGAGTTGTGCGGCCGGGCGTCCGCCCGACTCGCCCGATCGCTGGCCGTGTCGTACGCCTCCGCCCTGCGGCTGCTGCGGCGTGTGCCCGTGCCCGTGGCGCGGATCCCGCGGGTGATCGGGGCCGACGACTTCGCCCTGCGGCGCCGGCAGAGCTGTGCCACGGTCATCGTCAACGCCGAGACCGGTGAGCGGATCGAGGTACTGCCCGGCCGCGAGGCCGCCACTTCGGAGGCCTGGCTGCGCGGACGTCCGGGCGTCGAGGCGGTGTGCCGGGACGGACCGGCCACCTACGCCGAGGCGGTCCGCCGGGCCCTGCCCGACGCGGTCCAGATCAGCGACCGCCGGCACCTGTGGCACAACCTCGCCGAGGCGGTCCGCAAAGAAGTCGCCGCGCACAGCACCTGCCGGGCGAAAGCGGGCCCGCCCCCGGCCGAGGGGAGACAGGCCGCCACCACACGCGAGCGCCGGCAGCAGGTCCACGCCCTGCGCGAGCGCGGAGTCGGCCTGCCGGAGTGCGCACGGCGCCTGAACCTGGCTCTCAACACCGTCAAGCGCCATGACCGTGTCGCCGAGCCCGAGCGCCTCGTCCGCGCCCCCGAGCACCGGCCCACCCTCGTGGATCCCTACCGCGATCATCTGCGCAAGCGCCGACCGGAGGACCCTGCCGTCCCCGTCACCCATCTCCTGAAGGAGATCAGGGAGCTGGGCTGCACCGGCAGCTCGAACCTGCTGGTCCGCTACATCAACCAGGGCCGTGTCGAGGCCGACCGGCCCGCCCTCTCGCCCCGGCGCCCGGCCCGCTACCTGCTCACCCGCCCCGACCGCCTCAAGGACCACCAGCGGGAACGTATCGAGGCCGCCCGCACCGCCTGCCACGAGACGACCGCTCCGGCCGACCTCATCCACCACTTCGCCGCGCTGCTGGAGCCCGCCGACGGCAATGCCACCCTGCTGAGCACCCGGATCACCTCGGCCCGGGCCGAGGACCTGCCCCATCTGCATGCCCTCACCCGGGGCCTCGAGAAGGACCGTGCCGCAGTCGACGCCGCCCTCACCCTGCCGCACCACAACGGCGGCACGGAAGGAGTGAACAACAAAACCAAGCTGATCAAGCGCCAGATGTACGGCCGCGCGAGCTTTCCCCTTCTCCGCCACCGCATCCTCCTGGGCTGACCACACCGTCCGTCACCACCGACTACGGAACAGACCCACTCACCGTACAGACCCCCTACAGCCGCGACCCGTCGGGTGTCCTCACCGGCGAGTCCTCGACGGCGGGCGCCACCCTGGCCTGGACCGACCTGCACACAGACGTCATCGGGCAGTTCACGGCGACCGGTAACACGCTGACCGGATCCGCCAGTTACGATCCGTGGGGCACCGCTACCGCCTCCACGCTGACCGGCAGTGTCGGATACCAGAGCGAGTACACCGATCCGGCGACGGGCAACGTGAACATGGGCTCCCGCTGGTACAGCCCCGGCACGGGTACCTTCGACTCGGCGGACACCGTCGACAACCCGGCGGTCGGCGACAGCGTCGCCGCGAACGACTACGCCTACGCGAACGACACCCCGCTGACCGGGACGGACCCGAGCGGGCACTGCTTCGAGGACCTGTGCATCGGAGAGGCGTTCCTCGCAGCCGCCGCGGCCGACACGCTCTACAACATCTGCGTCGAGTACTGCTCCAGCCTCACCAACAGCCTGTCGAACGCGCTGGGCTCGCTCTCCTACAGCTCGTCCGGCTCCACCACGCACAGCCACTCCCACGCCGCAAGCTCCAGCGCAGCCGGCCATACCACGTCCGGCGAGTGCGTCGACTACTGGTCATTGGCCTGCCAGAACCGTTCCAGCAGTTCCTCGCGCAGCAGCGGTCGTTCCTCCTCGGGATCCGGCTCCGGAGGCGGTGGCAGCTGCTACTACTGCGGCGGCGGGGGCAGCGGCGTCAGCGCCGCGGAACAGGCAGCCGCGGCGGCCAGGGCTGCCGCCGCTGCGGCAGCCGCCGCCGCGGCGCGCCGCGCGGCGATCCGTGCCCATGCCGTCAAGATCACCGCGTCCATCGGTAAGTCGACCTTGAAGGTCCACTCGATCTCGGCTGCCGGCGAACCCCCGACCGTGCAGATCAATATCAGTGACTCGGCACGCAACGCGGCCTCGGCCGTCGCGGCGGGACTCACTACGGCGGCCGTCTGCGTGTCCACCGGTGGCTGCGCTGGATACGACGATGACGACGGGCGCAGCAGTTCGTGCGATGCGCTGCCCCTGATCGACGGGGGGCGGATCTACGGCGGTCTCGAAGAGTACACGGACCATCAGGGGACCAAGGGATGCAGGGCGACGGGTGCCATCGCATTCCTCACCAAGAGCGATCGAAGGTCACGGACCGGAGCCGGCGGTTTGCCGAAGTGCCCCGAATGTGAACCGTCCGTCGAGCCGGATGGAATGGGAGAGATCAGGGCGGGCGGCGGAAGGCCGCAGGCCGGCCACCTGATAGGTTATTGGGGCAAGGGTACCGGCGAGGATGTCCGCAACTTGGTGGCTTTGAACGCCAGGGCGAATGCTCGGATGGCGAGCAAGGTGGAAGCCTTCGGATGGAAGGCGCTGAATAGGAACAACAGGCTGTTCATGTCGGTCGTTCCCGTGTACGGAGACACTCATTCGGCCGTGCCGACGACCATCCAGGTGGGAATGGCCGTGTACGGACCCGGGGGCAGGATCACAGACACCTATTCATGCACCGTGGTCAACTCCAGGACCGGCATCGGCTCGACATGCTAGAAGGGGTCAAGTGATGGCAACACTTGCAGAGATTCGAGCCTTGTTGGGCGAACCTGGATTCAACTGGACGGATCCGGCACCATGGAGCGAAATGGAGAGGGAGTTCGGAATCGAATTCCCGGCGGACTTCCGTGAGATCGTGGATGCCTACGGTTCGGTCCAGATCAACAATCAACTGTATCTGGAGCATCCCGCCGGCCATCTTCTGCACAACTTGAGGGAATCCATCAGAGGTGATCTTGAGCTTTTCCGTGAGGAAGACATGGCGGAGTACCTGCCGAGTCCGGCAGGGGGGAACCCCGGTGGGCTGATGCCGGTGGCGTCGGCCACGACGGGGGAATGGATTTTCCTCCGCGTTCCCGACGGTCCTTCCTCGCCGTGGCGCGTCCTGGTCCAGGAGCTTGACAGCCCGGCGTGGGTGCTCCACGAGATGACATTCGGTGAGTGGTTGCTGGCTTACCTCAGGGGTGAGGACGTGACGGTGTGTTCTCGCAACTTCGCGCCCGATCGCCCGTTCTTCGAACTGCTGAGCTGAACAGTGATATTCGCACTCCACATCGCCGGCCGGATCTGCACAAGGACACCATGCACTGAGCCTTTCCCGGTAAGCGCCCGTCGCTCGCTGTGATCGCGATGCTTGCGCTGCCGCCCGTGCAGTCCTCAAGTCCGGGCAGGCGTAAGGCCCCTGATAGGAACGATCTTGCGACGGATTGTTCTGACCGAGGGGCCTCACGTGTCGACCAGTGTCACATACACCGCAGTGCTCGATGTGAAGCGGTCCACTGCCGAGCATCTGGCCCGGCTGCTGCGGGACCACCGCATCGCGGCCGGAACCCGCAGGGGCAGACGTGCGCTGGGCTGCTTCCGCCAGGCGGTGCTCGTCCTGCGCTGGTTCATCGACAACGCCCGCCTGTCCCAACTCGCCCGCGACAACAACCTGTCGGCCTCCACCGCCTACCGCTACCTCCATGAAGGACTGACCGTTCTGGCGGCCGGGGCGCCGGACCTCGCGACCGCGCTGAAGCACGCGAAGGCGGCCGGGCTGACGCATCTGAACCTCGACGGCACCGTCATCCGCACCGACCGCGTCGCCGCCCCCGGCCCCAACGGCGCGGACCTGTGGTGGTCCGGAAAACACAAGCACCATGGCGGGAACGTGCCGGTCATCTCCCCCCGGACGTCTGGCCGATCTGGGTCTCACCGGTCCGCCCGGGCGGAGAGCATGACACCACCTGCGCCCGCCACCACGGTCTGATCGACGCCCTCAACCGGATCGCCGCCGAGCTGGACATGCCGACCCTCGTCGACCTGGCCTACGAGAACGCCGGCAACGGCTTCCGCCACCCGCACAAGAAGCCCGCCGGAGGCGAGCTGACCGAGGTCCAGCAGACCTACAACAAGGTCATCCGCGGCATCCGCGGCGTCTGCGAGCGCGCAAACTCCCTGCTCAAGGCAACCTTCAAGGCCCTGCGCAGGGTCAGCCCCGACCCCAGCCGCATCACGAAGATCGCCGCCGCAGCCCTCGTCCTGCTCCAACTCGAGTACGACCGCACCATCTGATCGATCGCAGAACGTCACGATCCGTTACTGGCAAAGGCTCACTGGGCTGTGAAAGCGCTGAGCCGTCTTGTGAAGCCGCCCGCGGACGGCGGCGACATGGTCGACTGGGACGCGATCTACGACCGGTGCGGCCTTTGTTTCCCGCAGGACTACCGCGATTTCGTCTCCGTCTACGGGGGTGGCACCCTCGACGACTACCTGGGGATCTCCATCCCGCCCACGGGTGACTCCTTTTACGGAGATCTGCTCGATGACCTTGAGCCATCGACTGGGGAGAACTCGGAGCACCCCTACCCGTACCCTCCCTACCCCGGCCCCGAGAAACTGATCCGCTGGGCATCCGATCCGGACGGCGACGACGCCTTCTGGGTGCTCAGGAGTGAGGATCCGGATCAGTGGTCCGTGGCTGTGAAGAACCATCAGACCAGATCCTGGTCGTCGTTCGACGGAGGCATGGCGGAATTCCTCCTGGCGGTCATCACCGGCCGGCATTCGAGCCCGTTCTCCGCCGCCCTCCCGGAATGCCTCGCCCTCGCCACGGTCGCGGCCCGCCTGGCCGACTTCGACGGCGCCCGCGCGGTGCTGCGAGAACGCGTGCGCTTCACGCAGGGCTAGGTGTTCTGTCCCGGCACCGGACGGTCACGTTTCTGACGGCGGCGCTGAGCACGCCGCCCGCCTGGGCCGGCGGCGTGCCCGGGGCGGCTCACTCATCGTCCTCGTCGCCGTCCTCAGGCATGTCGGGGCCGCGCAGCTCCCGGCCACCGTCCGCGGGAACGGTTTCCAGACATGCCGCGCCCGGACCCGTCGCGGCAGATGTCCGGGACGTTTCGGGCCGCGGTATGCGTGCGGGGCGGTACGAGGCCCGCGGGGACACGCTTCGGTGTGTCCGGCGCGCTGCCTCGTCCCTGCGTAACTGCCCTTGATTCACATAGTCAGTTGTGGGCTCACCGCATGCCCTCGACCGAGTTTCCGAGCGTCAGGGACACCACCCCTCACCTGCGCATAGTCGATGTTGCGGTCAGATGTCCCTTGTAAACGTCCTGTTCCCAATGTCCGGGAAGTCTTCCGGTCGAGAAGCGACGTCCGTACGTTCACTTCATCAGATGGTCTGACCATCAGGCCCACCGGTCGAGAGGAGTGACGTTGGACGGACTGGACGCGTTCGTGCGTCAGTCGACCAGTGTGAGCAGCGAGATCGTCGC
Organism: Streptomyces sp. NPDC047000; assembly: GCF_040644295.1. Taxonomy (NCBI): domain Bacteria; kingdom Bacillati; phylum Actinomycetota; class Actinomycetes; order Kitasatosporales; family Streptomycetaceae; genus Streptomyces; species Streptomyces sp. NPDC047000. Next base: position 182,567 of record NZ_JBEYWE010000010.1, on the reverse strand, counting down.
CCACATCGAGACACTGATCAGCAACGGCTCGCTGGCCCCCGGTACGAAGCTCCCGCCGGAGCGGGACCTGGCTCAGGTACTCAGGGTCTCGCGTGCCTCCCTGCGCGAGGCGATGCACGAACTGGAGGCGAAGCGGGTCATCGAACGCCGGCCGGGCCGGGGGACCATCGTGATGGAGGCGCCCGCGCACGTGCGCTCGATGTACGAGGAGATGTCGGACTCCGAACGCACCCTGCGCGACGTGGCGGAACTGCGCGAGACGATCGAGCCCAAGTTCGCGCAGCTCGCCGCCGAACGGGCCACCAGGGCCAGCCTGTACGCACTGGAACAGGTCCTGGAGACCACCGCCCGCCCCGACCTCTCGCAGGAGGACTCGCTGCGGGCCGACATCACCTTCCACATGCTGCTCGCCCAGATGTCACAGAACCCGCTGATGATCGCCCTCAACTCACTGGCCAACAGCTGGACGGAGTCGGTCCGCGCCATCTCCCACAGCAGCGCCGGGGCGAGGCGCTCCTCGCACGACGGCCATCAGCTCATCCTCACCGCAGTACGGGACGGCAACGGCGCCGCGGCCCGGGACGCGATGCTGGCGCACCTCGCCGACGTCGCGCTCCTCACGAAGAGCAATCTGCCTTCCTTCTGATCCGGCTCCGCCGGCCATCCCCGTGAAAGAGCACCCCATGAGACACCACTCCCTGCGCAGCCGTGCCCGTCTGCCCCGCACCCTGACCACCGCCGCGGCCGCCGCGCTGGCCCTCGTCGCCGTCTCGGCCTGCGGCGGCAACGCCTCCGCCGAGAAGACCTCCGCCACCACGGCCGGGTCCACCCCCTTCAAGGTGGTCCTGCCCTGGTACGCGGACCCCGAGGGCGGCGGCTTCTTCGCGGCCAAGTCCGAAGGGCTCTACCAGGACAAGAAGCTCGACGTCACCCTCCAGTCCGGCGGCCCCCAGATCTCGGCCACCCAGCTGGTCGCCGCCGGACGGGCCCAGGTCGGGTTCACCGACGCCGCCGGAGTCATCCAGGCACAGGAGCAGGGCATCCCGATCGTCGCCATCGGCGCCCTCTACCAGAACAACCCGGTCGGCGTGATGGTGCACGCGGACACCGGCATCACCTCCTTCGACCAGATGAACGGCAAGACCTGGGTGACCCAGACCGGCCAGCTCGGCCCGAAGTGGGTGAAGAAGAAGACCGGCATCGACTTCAGCACCCAGGTGTACCAGGGCTCCATCGCCAACTTCCTGAAGAAGGACACCCTGGTCCAGCAGGGCTGGCCCACCAACGAGGCCTACCAGGCACTGAAGGCCGGGGTGAAGGTGAACTTCGTCCCGTTCTCGGACGCGGGCTTCAACCCGTACAACGACGTCTTCTTCACCTCCGAGTCCTACCTGAAGAGCCACCGCAAGGAGCTGACCGCGTTCCTCGCGGCGAGCATGCAGGGCTGGCAGGACTACATGGGTGACGTGAGCGTCGCCGAGAAGGCCAACGACGCCATCCTCAAGGCCAACGGCGAGCAGAGCAGCGCCAGCGTCTGGTACGCCTGGGACAAGCAGCGCTCCTACGTGGTCGCCGGCGACGGCAAGAAGCAGCTCGGCGCGATGACGGCCGACCGCTGGAACACGCTCATCGACCAGATGAAGCAGCTGGGCCAGCTCAAGAGCACACCGAAGGCGTCGGACCTCTACGACTCCTCGCTGCTCCCGACGATCGCCGCCCCCGCCGCACTGCCCGCGGCACCCGATGGTTCCTACTGAGCGACCGTGAACGGCGCACCGCGACCGGCGCCTCCCAGCCGGGACGCCGGGAGCGGTGCGCCCCCGAGGAGCGACACACATGAGTACAGTCCCCGTGGAGAACACCGCGGCCGCGCTCGATCCGCTGGTCAGCTTCGACGGCGCGGACAAGGTCTACAACAGCGGATTCCGGGCTCTGGCCCCGATCGACCTGCGCCTGCCGAGGGCCGAGATCACCGTGCTGGTCGGCCCCTCCGGCTGCGGCAAGTCCACCCTGCTGCGGATGGCGGCCGGCCTGACCGCACCGTCCGGCGGCGGCCTGACCCGCCGTACCGAGCGCATGTCGTACGTGTTCCAGGACCCGACTCTGCTGGCATGGCGCTCGATCAGGGCCAACGTCGAACTGGTCGCCAGACTTCAGGGCGTGCCCCGGCCCGAGCGCAGGGAACGCGCGCAGAAGGCCATCGAGCTGGTCGGCCTCCAGGGGTTCGAGAAGGCGTATCCGCGTGAGCTCTCCGGTGGCATGAAGATGCGCGCCTCGCTCGCCCGGTCGCTGACCAGCGACCCCGAACTGCTGCTGATGGACGAGCCGTTCGCGGCGCTGGACGAGTTCAACCGGGAGAAGATGGGCGCGGAGCTCATCCACCTGTGGCGCACCCGCCAGGTCACCGTCATGTTCGTCACCCACTCCATCCCCGAGGCGGTACGGCTCGGTCACCAGATCGCCGTCATGGGCACCCGCCCCGGGCGCGTCATCGAGGTGCTCCGCTCACCGAGCCCGCCCACCGCCGACCCCGGCGCGCCCCGCGACGAGGCCGCGCTGCGGGATCTGCGCACCGACATCTCGGCCATGCTGGGAGGCACCGGAATATGACCGCGCTCGACACCCCGCAGACGGCCCCCGCACAGCCGGCTTCCGGTGAACCGGCCGGCCGCAGGCGACGGCTCCCGACCGCTCGGACCGTCCTGCCGCCGCTGGCCGCACTGGTGATCATGATCTGCCTGTGGCAGCTGGCGATCGTGGTCTTCGGCATCCCCGGCTACATGCTGCCCTCGCCCACGACGATGGTGGACACCGTCCTGCACGAGGCCGGCTCGATCCTCACCCCGACCTGGGTGACCCTGCGCGAATCGGTGCTGGGTTTCCTCGTCGCGGGACTGGTCGGTGTGGTCAGCGCGCTGGTGATGGGGCGCTGGCGGCTGATGGAACGCAGCCTGTACCCGTACCTGATCCTGCTCCAGACCGTTCCGATCGTGGCGGTCGCCCCGCTGTTCGTCGTCTGGCTCGGTCCCGGCATGGCCACCAACTCCATGGTGGCGGCGATGATCGCGCTGTTCCCGGTGGCGGCCAACACCCTCCAGGGCCTCAAGTCCGTCGACCGCAACCTGGTGCAGCTGTACACGATGGCCGGCGCACCCGCCCGGGTCCAGCTGCTGTTCCTGCGGCTGCCGGGCGCACTGCCGGAGATCCTCACCGGACTGCGGGTGGCCGCGGGCGCCTCGGTGATCGGCGCGATCGTCGGCGAGTTCGTGGCCGGTGTCGGCGGCGGCGACGGCGGCCTCGGCTACGTCATCACCGAGAGCGCGGTGCAGCTGCGCACCCCGCAGCTCTTCCTCGCGGTGCTCGGCGCCAGCGTCGTGTCGCTGCTGTTCTTCGCGGTCGTCGTGGCCGCCGAGAAGCTCCTGATCGGCAAGTGGCACGAGTCGGCCCTGCCCGCCGACGAATGAGCCGACCGCGGACCATGACGAAGCGTCACTCGACCCTGACAGGGAATCACTCATGACCGACGACAACCGCCGCCTGTGGGCCGAGCTCACCACCGACGACATCACACGCCTCGCCGACGACCGCACCGTGGCGGTCCAGCCGATCGGCGCCGTGGAACAGCACGGCCCCCACCTGCCGCTGATCACCGACGCGCTGACCGCGGAGACGATCGCCCGCACCGCCGTGGAGCGGCTCGGCGCCGGCTGCGGCACCTGGGTCCTGCCGACCCTGCACTACGGCAAGTCCACCGAACACCTGGGCCGGGCCGGCACCATCGCCCTGTCCACCACCACACTGCAGTCGCTCTGCCTGGACCTCGGCGAGTCCCTCGCCGCCAGCGGGGTGCGCAAGCTGGTCCTCGTCAACGGTCACGGCGGCCAGCCGAGCCTGCTCGACGTGGTCGCCCGCGACATCCGCCACCGCTTCGGCCTGGAGGTCTTCAACATCATGCCGTCCCGGTTCGCCCTGCCGGACGGCGTCGAGGACCCCGACCCCTTCGGCATCCACGGAGGGTTCCTGGAGACCTCCCTGGTGATGGCGATCGCGCCGCACCTCGTCCACCTAGACAAGGCCGTCGCCGACGGACTCGCCGTCGGCGAGCTCTACCGCGCCCAGCGGCACCTCACCCTGGAGGGCGTCGTCCCCACCGCCTGGCTGATCGACGACGTGTCGGCGTCCGGCGTCGTCGGCGACCCCACCGAGGCCGACGCCGAGACCGGCAAGCGGGTGCTGGACCACTGGAGCGACCTGCTCGCCGAGGCGCTGACCGAGGTCCGCGACTTCGCCTTCCCCCCGCTCGGCGGGACCACCGGATGACGACGGCGCGCACCGCGAACGTCACGGCCCGCGGGCCGCGCGACCTCGTCCTGACCGCCACGCCCCTGACCGCCGCACCCCTGACCGCCACGCCCCCGGCCGCCGCGTCCCCCGCCACCACGGACGCGGCGCCCGGCCGGACCCCCGGCACCACCCCCACGAACCGCACGGAGGAACGATGACGACCGCGGCACGCCGGCACCTCGGCGCCACGGTGGAGACGACCCTCTGGGGCCGCCTGCCCTGCTCCGAGGACCCGCCGGTCCTCACCGTCGAGCCGGGCGAGCGGATCTCCCTGGACACCGTCAGCCACGAAGGCATCCTGGAGGACCAGGGCCGGGACCCCGTGGCCTTCTTCGGCCGCCACGGAGTGGCCCCCGAGGACGTCCTCGCCGACACCGCCGCGATCGCCTCGCACGGCCTGCACACCCCCGCCGACGGACCGCACGTCGTGACCGGACCGATCGAGGTGCGCGGCGCCGAGGTCGGCGACTACCTCGCCGTCCACATCGACGGACTCGTCCCGCGCACCGCCTACGGCATCATCTCCAGCCGCCACGCCAAAGGCGTGCTCCCGGGCACGTTCCCGCCCGTCGGCACCCCACTGACCAGCGTCTTCTGCTCCGTGACGGGCCTGGACGGACCGGGCGGCCCGGCCGGCGCGCTGGCGACCCTGCCCCTTACGGCCGACAGCGGACACCGCCCCGTACGCTTCCCCCTCGCCCCGTTCCTCGGTGTGATGGGCGTGGCCACGCCCGGCCCGGAACGGCTCCACTCCACCCCGCCGGGCCTGCACGGCGGCAACCTCGACATCTCGCTGCTGCGCGAGGGCAGCACCCTCTACCTGCCGGTGCAGGTACCCGGTGCCGGGTTCTACGCGGGCGACCCGCACCTGGCCCAGGGCAACGGGGAGATCGCGCTGACCGCCCTCGAAGCACCGCTGCGCGCGACCCTGACGTTCGACGTGGTCCCCAGGGAACACGCCGAACGGCTCTTCGGCCGCTCCCGGGGCCCGGTCGCCCGCACCCCGCAGTACCTCGTCCCGACCGGCCTCGACACCGACCTGGACGAGGCGGTCGCGGCGTGCACGCGCAACGCCCTGGAGGTGCTGGGCGCGTCCTTCGGGATGGAACCCGAACTCGCCTACGCCTACCTGAGCGCCGCGACCGACTTCGACATCTCCCAGGTGGTGGACGTCGTCAAGGGCGTGCACGCCCGCATCAGACTCTCGGACTTCGCCCTGGTGGAAGGAGGCGCGTGGTGACGACCGCACCCGGCGCCCGCGAGACGACCGCACCTGAGGCGACCGCACCCGGTGCCTGTGAGGTGACCGCTCCCGACGGTGTGCCCGGCGGACTGCTCGACGCCTTCTGGGCCTACGACAAGGCGCTGCTGGCCAACGACCGGACCGTCCTGGACGAGCTGTTCATGTCGGGACCGCACACCCTCAGGGGCGACGGCCGGACGCTGCTCGTCGGCCACGACGCCATCGCCGGCTTCCGTTCCGCGCGGGCCAGGATCCCGACCCGCACCGTCGAAAACCTGCACGTCCAGGTGATCGCCCCCGACGCGGCCCTGGTGATGGCCGCCACCCGCGACGGCGCGGCCACCGGTCTGCAGACCCAGCTGTGGCGGCTGACCGAGGACGGCCGCTGGGCCGTCGCCGCCGCCCATGTGAGCCTCCCGGCCGCTCCCGCGCCGGCCGGACCCCCGGCCGCGTTCGACCGCACGGTCTGGCGCGTCGTCGGGGACCCGCTGACGCCCGCCACCGCGTCCGGCCCGCTGGACGGCCACGGCATCGCCGTCAAGGACCTCTTCGACGTGGCCGGCCACCCCGTCGGCGGCGGGGTGCCCGCCTGGCTCGACGAGCAGCGGCCCCGCGAGCGCACCGCGCCCGCCGTCACGGCCCTGCTCGCCGCGGGCGCCCACCTGACCGGCATCGCCCGCACCGACGAGTTCGCCTACAGCCTCGCCGGGACCAACGCGCACTACGGCACCCCGCCGAACCCGGCCGCGCCCGGCAGCGTCAGCGGCGGCTCCACCAGCGGTCCGGCGTCCGCCGTCGCACTCGGGCAGGCGGACGTGGGACTGGGCACCGACACCGCCGGATCCATCCGGGTCCCGGCCTCCTACCAGGGCCTGGTCGGCCTGCGCACCACCCACGGCGCCATCTCCACCGAGGGCGTGCTGCCGCTGGCCCCGTCCTTCGACACCGTCGGCTGGCTGACCCGGGACGTGGCCACCGCCACGGCCGTCGCCCACGCCCTGCTGGGGCGGCCGCACGAGGACGCGGCCACGGCCCCGCGCCGTACGGTACGGCTGCCGGTGGTGGAGTCCCTGGCCGCACCCGAGGTGCGCGACGCGTTCGCGGACACCGTCCGGGCCCTTACCGACGCGGGGCACCTGCCACCGTCCGAGAGCGAGGACCTGCCCGCTGACCTGCTGGAACGCTGGTTCACGGCGTTCCGCACCGTGCAGGCCCGGGAGGCCTGGCAGGCGCACGGCGCCTGGCTCACCGCCCACCCCGGCGCGCTCGGCCCCGACGTGGGCGCCCGCTTCGCCCAGGCGGCCGAGGTGACCGAGGACGAGGCGGCCCGCGCCCGCGAGGTCGTCGCCCAAGCCCGGGAGGACCTCCGCGGCCTGCTCTCCGGCAGCGTCCTGGTCATCCCCTCCGCGTCCGGCCCGGCACCGGCCCGCACCGCGACCGGCGCACGCATCGAGGCCGAACGGGCGGCGACCCTGCGCATGACCTGCCTCGCCGGTCTCGCCGGGGCGCCGGGACTGTCCCTGCCCCTGCTGCGACTCGCCGACGGCCGCCCGGCCGGCGTCTGCCTCATCGGCCCGCCCGGCTCCGACCACACCCTGCTGACCCTCGCCGCCGGCCTGGAGACACCCCGGTGAACGCCGCTCTGGAGACACCCCGATGAACACGGACAACGGCCTCGCCCCGCTCCGGCACCGCAACCGCTGGCGGTTCTCCGGCGGCACCGTCGACCTGCACCGCCCGGACCTTCCCGCCCGTACCGCCACACTCGGCGCCGAGCCCGCGCCCGTGGTCCTCGACCCCACGCGCACCGCCGTGATCGTCGTGGACCTGCAGAACGACTTCTGCGCCCCCGACGGCTGGCTGGCCGGCATCGGCGTCGACGTGTCGGTCCTGGCACCGGCCGTGGACCTCAGCGCGCAGGTGGTCGCCGCGGCCCGCGCCGCCGGGCTGCCCGTGATCTGGCTGAACTGGGGCAACCGCCCTGACCAGGCCAACCTCCCGCCGGGCGTGGCCCACGTGTACGACCCGCGCGGCACGGGCGAGGGCATCGGCTCCCGCACGGCCCCCTCCCGCGCCCCGGTCCTGACCAAGGACAGCTGGGGCGCCGCCCTGACCGACGGGGTGGGCAGCGCGCCGGGCGACCTCCACGTCGACAAGTACCGGATGAGCGGCTTCTGGGACACCCCCCTGGACAGCGTCCTGCGCAACCTCCGCGTCGACACCCTCGTCTTCGCCGGCGTCAACTCCGACCAGTGCGTCTACGCCACGCTCGTCGACGCCGCCTGCCTGGGCTACGACGTCGTCCTGCTCACCGACGCGTCTGCCACGACCTCCCCGTCCTACTGCCACGACGCGACCGTCTACAACGTCCGCCAGTGCTACGGCTTCACCGCCTCGACCCCGGACCTGCTCGACGCCCTCGCCGCCGCACGGCCCCTGGACGCCGGGCACCGCACCGCCCCCACCACCCCGAAGGACAGCGAATGAGCACCCCTCCCGTAGTGCGCCACCTGGACGAGGTCGCACCGCAGCTGATCTCCCCCGTGGACACCGTGAAGCTGGCGCTGCTCGCCGGACCGGCCGACGGCTCGCCCACCAGCGTGTTCTACGAGGTCTGGGAGCCTGGCGGCAGCCAGCCCGACAACGCCCACCCCGACTCGACCGAGATCTTCGTGGTCCTTTCCGGCCACGGCCTCGCGCACAGCGACGAACACACCGTGCCGATCGGCCCCGGCGACGTCCTGGTCCTGCCCCCGGGCTCGGTCCACCGCATCGAGAACACCTCCGCCACCGAGCGGATGTACACCGTGACCGTCATGGCGGAGGACACCGGCGCCATGCCCGGCGGCTTCGCCGCCCTGGTCGCCGCCGGTACGGCCGCCGCGTGGGACGACAGCGACCGGGCAGTGCTGGGCGGTCGCTGAAGCACCGTCCGCTCGGTGTCGCCTCCGGCCGGTGACGACGCCCCGGAGCCCTCCCGCTCCGGGGCGTCCGGCGGGCTCACAGCCCCATGACCACCACACGGTCCCCGCAGAGCTTGCGCAGGTCGTCCTCGTCGGAGGTGAAGACGGTGACCGGCCCCACCTGCCGCAGGGCGACGGCGGCGAGAGCCGCGTCGATGGCGTACTTGTGACCGTGGAGACCGGCGTCCTTGAGGAGCGTGATGGCCTCTTCGGCGATGTCCTCGGTCACGGGCTCGATGTGGATACGGGACAGGGCCCAGTGCCACGCAGGGATGTACCTCCTCACGTCGTACGCCTCGATCAGTGTCATGGAGGTGGTCATGACGCGGATACCGAGGCGGTGGGCGTCCTTGATCCGGAGGCCCATACGGCGCTCGCCGCGCACCCACTGCGACAGGCCCTCGCAGTCCAGCACGTAGATGATCTGTCCCGTCATGCCGCCGCACTCCGATGCTCGTCCTGCGGCGTCTCGACCGGCTCACCCGCGGCAACCTGCCGGGCCCGTGCGAGCTCGGCGTGCTGACGCTCGATCTCCCGGCGCTCGGCCTCCGCCGCGGCCATTTCGGCCTCGGTGACCTCGCCGTACTCCGTCTCCCACCATGCGACCGCTTCCCCGAGCCGGTCCTGCTCCCGCTGCCGTTCCACGGCACGGGTGACGTAGCGGCTGAACCCGCCCGGGCCCACCTCGGCGCGGATGGCCTCGGCCAGTTCCTCGGGGAGCGTGACGGTGTACTTCTTGGTTGCCATACCACTGACCATACCGGCGGTCGACCGCTGCGACGACTCAAGGGACGAGCGGTCACCCACGCCGTTGATGCGCTGGACCGCCCGGCCCATCAGGGCGCGTGCGCGGTCCAGGCCGCCCCTCAACCGCCTCCCCTCCTGCCCGCCGCCTGCCGCGGTCCCGTGACCGCGCTCACTGCTTCTCGTCATGCTGTAGGTACTCCTGCCTGATCCGGTCGGCTGTTCGGCAGGTTCAACGAGCCGTCGGCGGATCGGGCGACGGCCCGGAGCCGTACAGGCGCCGTACAAACGCCGGACGAACCCGTACAACTCCCGGACCGCGGGCCACAGTGCCTACCGGACTTCGAGCCCCGGCTGCCGACTGCCCGCGGGTGTCGGGGCCGGACGGCCGCGCAGGACCAGGAGGCCGGAGGCGATGATGTCGCCGAGCGCGAGGGTGACGGTCAGCGATCCGCCCGCGGCGGACATACCCGCGTCCGGCGCGATCGAGGGGTAGATCAGTGCCGCCGCGCACAGCAGCGCCGTGACATCGGCCGCCAGCGTGACCGTGCGCGCCCGGATGCGTATCCCGCCGGGGTACTCCTTGGCCTCGGGGACCGAGGAGTACTCGACGGTGAAGGCGCGGATCACGCCGGCGGCGGCTGTCACGAGGAAGGCGAGGGAGACGAAGAGGACCCGGTGCGTCCCGAACACCTCCGAAGCACCGTCGCTCAGCGCGAACAGCCCGATCGCCAGCGCGATCCCGGGGACCATCAGCCGACGTGTGAGCGTGAGCCCGATCCCCTCACGCCAGGCGCGGGACACCAGGACCCGCATGACGACGACCAGAGCGATCGTGCCTGCACCACCGAACATCAGAGTCATCTCCTTGATTGATGTGCGCCGGAACACGGGGGTTATTCCGGCCCGTTGCCGCTGTCAGGACCGAGAGATCAGGCGGTGCGGCTGTGTCTGCGGTGAGCCAGGCGGTGGGCGAGAGCCAGCGCGGGACGGTCGACGAGCAGCAGTGCGAGGGGCCAGAACCCCAGCCCGGGTGCGACCAGGACGAGGACGAAGGCCACCGCCAGGCACGCGGTGTTGCCGATCAGTTGCTCGACCACGTCCCCGCCGGGCGCCGTGTGCCGCGAGCCGGTGCGGCGGAGCGAGAGGGCCATGATCGCGAGGGTGACGCTGGAGGCGAGCAGGACGCCGACGTAGAGCGCGAGGACGAAGGGTGCGCCGCCGTAGGAGCCGATCATCTCCACCGGGAACGGCAGGACCACGATGCACGCCAGCCACAGCACGTTGATCTGGGCGACGCGGCTGCTCACCGTCTCCGTGCGGGCGAACATCTCGTGGTGGACCGTCCAGATGCGCCAGATGACGAGAAAACTGAGGAGAAAACTGCTGATCGACACCATGTGGTGGGTGACCACCTCGGAGGCGCTGTCACCGTCGCGCAGGGCGTCGGGAACGATGTCGATGAGCGGGATGGCCAGCAGGGTGATCGCGATCGCCACCACGGCGTCGCTGAAGGCCGTCAGACGGTGCGCGGGCAGCGGCGGGCGGGAGGTGTCCGCGGTGAAGTCGCCGCTGTGGCGGGTGGGATGGGGGTCGGTGTGCACGGTGATGGTGTCCCTGGCAGGAGAGGGCGGGGCGGCGGAAGCGGCCGCGCGGAGGGCGTCGGAGGCGCGGCGGATCAGTCCGGGACGATGACCGCCCTCGTGGGGCCGGAGTGTGCCCAGGCCTCGCCGGCGCGGCTGATGGGGTAGGCGGTGCAAGGAGCCTGGAGTGTGCCCTCGGTGATCGCGGTCATCACGCGGGGGATCTCGGTGAGGAGGCGTTGCACCGGGACCGAACCGGCGCCGCTGCCGGTGATGTTCATGCGGCGGCTGCGCAACAGGGCGGCGGGCACGGCCGCCTCGCCGCCGCCGAGGGTGCCGATCTGGACGTAGGCGATGTCCGCGCTGTCCTCGCCCAGCCCGTGGCGGCCCAGCGCGGCGAAGGCCGCTTCGGCGGTCCGCCCCCACACGTAGTCCAGGACGAGCGAAGGACAGTCCCCGTCGAGGGCGGCGGTCAGCGCGTCGCACGTGACGTCGCGGTCGGCCCGGGGGATCTCGACCGTTTCCGTGTCACGGGCCCGCAGTGCCTCCAGCGCGTCCCCCCGGCCTCCGGCGGCGAGCACCCGGGCGGCGCCGAGGGCAAGTGCCGCCTGTACGGCCATGCTTCCGGCCAGGCCGGTGGCCCCCAGGACCAGGACCGTGCCGAGCTTGCCGAGTTCGTCGTGCCGCGCGGTCAGCGGCAGCCAGCCCGACAGGCCGGGATTCACACCGGCGGCGACGGCGAACGGATCGGCCCCGGCGGGCAGTTCGATCCCGAACGGGGTCACGATCCGCTCGGCCATCGTGCCCCACGGCGCGGTGGGCAACGCGGTGTAGACCAGGCGCCCGTCGGAGGTCCGGGCCACGGCGTCGACGCCGGGCACCAGCGGATACCGCTGCCCGCTGCCGTAGTGCAGGCCGGCGGCGAGAGAGCGCACGAGCTGGTGGACCCCGGCGCCGACCAGGGTCATGGGGTCGTGTCCGGGTATCGGTTCCGGTTCGGGGAAGTCCGCTCCCGCCGGGGTGTTCTCCGGTGCGGTGACGACGACGGCGCGCACGGCGCCTCCTTTTTAACTAAGTTAAAAACGGTCGCCACGACCTTTACTTAACTAAGGTAAGTTGTCAAGCATGGTGAGAGGGATCAGTCGTGAGGGCATCGTGGCCGCGGCCCTGGAGGTGCTCGACGCGGAGGGCATCGACGCCGTGACGGTGCGCTCGGTGGCGGCCCGGCTCGGGGTCAAGGCGCCCGCGCTCTACTACCACGTACGCGGCAAACAGGAACTGCTCGACGAGATGGGCACCGAGATCCAGCGCCGCGTGGTGGCCAAGCTCAGGGGGCACGCCAGCACCGGGAACTGGCTCGACGACCTCGTCGCCTACGCGGGTGCCCTGCGCGCCGAATACCTCGAACACCGCGACGGCGCCCGGACCTTCAGCGGCACGCTCATCACCGACCCCGACGTTCTCAAGGCCCAGGAACCCTGGCTCCGGCGCTGGGTCGCCGCCGGTGTCCCGCCCGCCACCGTCTTCGACGCCACCGAGATGGTCACCGCGTTCGTCGTCGGCTTCGTCATCGAGGAACAGGAGCGGCGGCAGTCCTCCACCGCCGACCCCTCGCGCTACTCACCCCACGAACGCGACCGACGTCTCGGCCCCGAGACCCCCCTCGTCGCCGCGTCCGGCCACGCCCGCCGCGACGACCAGGCCCGCTTCGAACGCCAACTCGGCACCGTCATCGCCGGAATCGGTCTGCAGGCCGGTTCCTGAGCCTGGCAGGGACCCCTCTGTTCAGGATCTCGGGAGCCTCCGGGTCGAGACCGGCAGGCTCCCGGGACGCACATGCCGTCAGACGGTGGCCTCACGCGCGTACGACGTGAAGAGGGTCCACTGATCCCGGGGGAAGGACAACACGGCCGCCTGCGCCTTGGAATCCCGGACGTGGACGGTACGGGGGGTGGTGGCCACCTCTACGCAGTCGCCGCCGCTGGTACCGCTGTGGCTGCTCTTGAACCAAACGAGTCCATCGCGCTGTTCGATACTCCTCATAGCTCCCCTGCAATGCGCTCGATGAGACAGGTCGATTCCTCGGGGTTGAGGGCCTGCGTTCGCAGCATGCCATGACGCATCGAGAACTCACTCACCTCGTGCCGGTCGGACCTGACCGTCACGACGTCCTGAGCTTCCACATAGACGTACTGTTTGTGATCGCTGGACTCCAGAAGCACCATCGCGCCATTGAGGCCGCTGTGAGCGCCTCGCTCCATCGGCATGATCTGCAACTCCACGTTGCGCAAAGCCGCACACGTGAGCAAGTGCTGCAATTGCCCGTGCATCACGGCGGGGCTGCGCACGACACGCCTGATGGCGGACTCCTCGATGACGAACACGAAGACGACGGGCGGCTTCTGGTCGGTCAGGAGGGCCTGGCGGGTCAGTCGGGCAGCGACGCGCTGCTCGATCGTCTCGTCGTCCAAGGGCGGGTAGTGCGCTTCGAGCAGTGCTTGCACGTACTCCGCGGTCTGAAGCAGACCAGGAATCAGGGTCGGGTCATAGGAGAAGCGGCTGACCGCCTCCGCCTCAAGCGCCGCGAAGTCCTGGAAGAACAGCGGGAACTTGGCCCGGTCCACGTCCTCCTGTAGCACCGCCAGCGCCCCACCCGCCTTGAGCACCCGCTCCACCGCCTGCGTGAACGTCGCCTTGGCCGGCCTTCGTCCCTGCTCGACCGAGGCGACCGTCTCCACCGAGTACCCGATGGCCTCGGCGAGGGCCTGCTGGGTGAGTCCCGCCTTCTCCCGGAAGAGGCGGACGAGTTTGCCGTAGGCCGTCCATACTGCGGGGAGTTCCTTTTCCGTCTTGCGGCGGAAAGCCGTTCCGTAGTCCCGTTCGCTGGTCCTGGCCATGACGTCCACGCCCCTGCCCGGTTCGGGTGCCTGTTCGGCGGGTTCAACGAGCGGACGGCTGTTCAGGTGTCGGCCCGGAACCCGTACAAACGCCGTACGCACCCGTACAGCCGCCGTACCGCACGAGACGTACGGCCGGACGACCTGGAAGGGAGCCGTGCGTGACGGGATGGTCGCGGAATGGAATCACGCGAAGTCGTCGCCGCTCCACCGGCCCCGTGCGTCACGCAGTTCAGCATCCTCCTCAGCGCCACCGCCCGAGGCGCCCGCCTCGCCCGCCACCTCGCGGCCCAGCAACTGGCCTCCTGGGGAATCCCGTACACCACGGACCTGGCCTGCGCCGCCGCCCTCGTCACGGCGGAACTGGCCGCCAACGCCGTCACCCACGGGCGCCTGCCCGGCCGGGACTTCCGCCTGACCCTGCTGAAGCTCCCGGACCGCATCCGCGTCGAGGTCACCGACGCCCGCCCCGAGCGCGTACCGCCGACGGCGCCCGTCGCCGCACCGCCCGCCCCGGAGTCCGACTCGGGGCGCGGCCTGCTGTTGGTCGAGGCGTACGCCGACCGCTGGGGCTGCGAGGTGCGGGACGACCGCACGAAGACGGTCTGGGCGGAAATTGCCGCAGTACCAGGGGTGTTGCTCACTGCATGACTCAACGTCCAGCGCCTCGCCCGCTGTCCGACGAAGCGCTCTCCGGCCTGCTCGACCGACAGCAGTTCGGCACGCTCGCCACCGTCGGCGGAACGGCCCGACAGCCATGGGGCTGAGCCCGCCGTACCCCCGGTGGGCCACGTCGAACTCGACTACGTCGGCTCACAGGGGAACGCTGCCCAGCTCATCGCTGCCCTCCACCGGGGCGAGAAACGGCTCGTCCTCTGTGACTCACGCCGCCAGGTCGCCGCTGCCGGAGCCGCGTCTACCGGTGGGCGGGGGAGGTTCGGGACACCCGGAGTTCTGTGAGGTACCGCTTGGTCACCCTGCCTCCGTACCGGGTGTCGATCAGCCGGCCGATGCACTCCAGGAGGCTCTCCCCGGCCCTCGGCGGCAGCGCCCGGTGGCCGGAGTAGGTGCGCAGCAGATCCAGGTACTCGGCCGTGGTGTAGGTCAGGTCCCGTTCGTGACGCAGGTAGACGACAGGGCCGAACCGGCCGCTGCGTGCGACCTCGTCGGTGTGAGCGGACGTGCCGACGTCCTCTGCGGCGGGAATCCTCAGCCCGGGTGGGGTGGCCGGGTCGAAACGCTCGTAGTAGCCCTGGACCTCGGTGAAGAACTCCTCGGTGCCGCCCGCCACGTGCTGGGTGGCGATCACGGCGAGGGCGCCACCCGGCCGCAGGGCGTCGGCGGCCCTCGTCATGCGCACCGCGGGATCGATCCAGTGGAACGCCGTGGCCGACACGACGGCGTCGAACGGTTCCTCCGGGAGGGGCCAGGTCTCGAAGTCCGCCGTCACGATCTCCACCGTGTCGAATCGGGCCAGGTTGCGCCGGGCGACGGCGGTCATACCGGGACCCGGCTCGACGGCGGTGACCCGGCAGCCGCGCTCGGCGAGCGGCACGGTCGCCTTGCCGGTACCCGCGCCCACCTCGAGGACCCGGCAGTCGGGGCCTGTCCCGGCCAACTCGCCCAGGTCGTCGAACAGTTCCGGTGGATAGCCGGGTCGGGCACGGTCGTACAGCTCCGCGTCCTCGTCGAAGGTCCGGCTCAGCCGGACGCGGAGCGTCGGGTCAGGCGTGTCGTCGCGCATGGCAGCACAGTAGGACAGGCCCCGGAGACGACGCCCGGCACGCGCGCGGGCAGGTCACCGTCCCGTCGCTGACTCCGACGTCCTCCGGATCCGCTCCCCGGACATGTGCCTAACCCGCAAAGGCCTTGCGCAGGGCAGGGAGCAGGGTTTCCTCCGACCACTGAAGGAAGGCCGGCTGGGACTCGCCGTCGATCTGGACGAGGGTGAGTTCGGTGAAACCGGCCTCGGCGTAGGGGCGTACGGCCTCGACGAAGTCGTCGGGGTCGTCGCCGCACGGGACGGACCGGGCCACGTCGTCCGGTGTCACGAAGGCGGTCGCCGACTCGAAGGAGTCCGGGTGGGGGAGTTCGGAGTTGACCTTCCAGCCGAGGCCGAACCAGCGGAACTGCTCATGGGCGCGGTGTACGGCGGTGGTGCGGTCGGGGTCGTGGCAGACGGGGAGTCGGCCCACCCGTGGCTTGCCGGTGCCGCCGTGGCGGTCGAAGGCGTCCAGCAGGGGTTTCTTCGGCTCGGTCGCGATGACCAAGTCCGCCAGGCGTCCGGCCAGAGCGCAGGACTGCGGGCCGGAGACGGCGATGCCGAGGGGCGGGGCGGGTCGGGGAGGTCCCAGAGGCGGGCCGAGTCCACGTCGAAGTGCGGGCCGTGGTGGGTGGCATGGCCGCCCTCGAAGAGGGCCCGGATGATGCCCACGGCCTCCTCCAGCATGGCGTGCCGTACGTCCACCGCGGGCCATCCGCGGCCCACCACATGCTCGTTGAGGTTCTCACCGGCGCCGAGGCCGAGCCGGAACCTGCCCTCCGAGAGCAGTTGCATCGTGGCCGCCTTCTGGGCCACGACCGCCGGGTGGTAGCGGACCGTGGGGCAGGTGACGTACGTCATCAGGGGGATGCGTGAGGTGGCCTGCGCCGCGGCGCCCAGCACGCTCCACGCGTACGGCGCGTGCCCCTGCGAGCGGAGCCAGGGGAAGCAGTGGTCCGAGACGACGGAGAAGTCGAAGCCCGCGCCTTCGGCCCGGACCAGGTGATCCACCAGGTCACGGGGGCCGGTCTGCTCGGTCATCATCGTGTATCCGATGCGCACCATGGGCGCACGGGTCCCCTTCCGGGGGGATCGGAAGCCCGGATCGGGAGGTTCGTGATCGCTGTGGCCGCGGCCGGGATTCCGCCGGGCCCTCGAAAGTCTCGGGGTGGCCGGCCTCGGCGCCCTGGCACAGACGGACAAGTGGCATCAAGGGGGTGTGCATGAAATGATGAGGATTGGTGTGGTTCTTGTGTATTCAGGGTGATCCTGAGGGGCCATGGAACGCGCGATCGTGGTGATCGGAGTCCAGCAGGCCGGCGGACTTCCGCTGCTGCCGGCGGTCGAGGGTGCGGTCGAAGCACTTCGGGGCTGGGCGGCCGGACAGGGAATTCCCCCCGACCATGTCGCCGAGATCACCGATGCGGATCACCGGCCGGTGACCGCGGACATGGTGTTCGACGCCGTCAGCGCATTCACCCAGTTGCCCACGCTGGAGCAACTTGTCATCTACTTCTGCGGGCACGGAATCGTCAACAACCGTAACGAGTTCTGGCTCCTGTCCGCGGCACCGGTCAATCCGAACGCGGCGGTCAACGTCGCCAAGAGCGCCGACCTGGCCTCCACCGGCCGGATTCCCCATAACGGGAGGCGCTGCGGGCAGCCGTCGGAGTGACGTTCTTCGATCTGGATCTGCTGGTTCCGGGCCGCGTGGCCGACACCACCCCGGGACATCCCCTCCTGGGCCGCGGCTGGGCGCTGCTCGACGCCGCGGGCCCCGCCGCCGATGCGCCGCAACCGCTGTCCTCGCACTGGACGCTGTTCCCGGACACCGCAGCCGATCGGCTGCGTGCCGGTTGGGAAAGGAGCTGAACCGATGCGCAAGCTGGTGCTCGTCCACGGCCGGTCCCAGCAGCACAAGGACGCGGCACTCCTGAAGAAGGAATGGCTCGATGCCCTGCACACCGGACTGCGCGCCGCGGGCATCACGGCCGAGATCGCCGACGCCGACGTCGCGTTCCCCTACTACGGCGACACGCTGGACCAGTTGGCCGAGAACCCCTGGCGGTCGGCCGCGGACGTCGTCGTCGCGGGGCTGGACGGCGTCGACGAGGCCGAGAGGGAGTTCGTCGCCGCTGTCGTGGCCGGTGCCGTGGCGAAGTCCGGGGTGAGCGAAGCACAGATCCGCGAGGAGGCCGGCACGGACGCGATGGAGAAGGGCCCCCTCAACTGGCCGTGGGTGCTGGCCGCCCTCCGCGTGCTGGACCGGCTGCCCGGTATCGGCGGGGTGAGCATCGCGCTGGCCACCCACGACGTGTACATGTATCTGCGCAACGCCGGTATCCAACGCGTCATCGACCGGGCGGTACGCGGCGCCGTCCACCCGGGTGAGGAGACCGTCGTCGTCTCCCACTCCCTGGGCACCGTCGTCGCCTACAACGTGCTGGCGCGTGAGGCGGCCGCGGCGCACTGGCAGGTGCTGTCGTTCGTCACCCTGGGATCGCCCCTGGGGGTCGGCGCCGTCGTCGACCGCCTGGCGCCGATCGCTCATCCGAGCGGCGTAGGCCCTTGGTTCAACGCCTTCGACGTCCGCGACACCGTCGCGCTGAATCCTCTCGACACCCTGCACTTCCCCGTGACACCACCGATCGAGAACTTCGGTGGCGTGCGCAACCCGACGCTCAACCGCCATGGGATCTCGGGTTACCTCAGCGATCCGACCGTGGCGCGCCGCATCCTCAACGCTCTGCTTCTGTGACCCCGGTCGGACCGAGCGGCCTCCACGCCCGTACGCCCCGCGCTGTGCCTCCACCACAGGTCGCGGGGGACGCGACTTCGAGGACTTCCCGCCGAACTCACGACGACTCGCGTACCACCAGTTCGGTGGGGAGCACCACGTGCTGACGCGGCTCCTCGGGGTCGCCGATCTCCGTGAGGAGGATGCGGGCGATCGTGCTGCCGATCTCCTCGACGGGCTGACGCACGCTGGTGAGGGGCGGGTTGCTGTGCCGGGCGATGATGGAGTCGTCGAAGCCGACCACCGCCACGTCGCCGGGCACGCTGCGCCGCTGTCTGCGCAGCTCCGCCAGCGCCCCCGCTGCCATGACGTCCGAGGCGACGAACACGGCGTCCAGCCCGGGAACCCGTTCAAGGAGTGAACGCATGGCGGCCTCGCCGCCCTCCTCGGTGAAGTCGGCCGGGGCCACGAGCCGGTCGGTGACCTCGTGGCCTGCCTTCTCGAGGGCCTCCCGCCAGCCCTGGAGCCGACTGCGTGCCACGTCCATGTCGAGGGGGCCGCTGATCGTGGTGACGGTCCGCCGTCCTCGCGCGAGCAGGTGACGAACGGCCGTCGCGGCTCCGCCCGTGTTGTCGGAGTGCACATGGCTGAGCGACTCGGTGGGGGAGCGGCGGCCGGCGAGCACCGTGGGCAGCCCCATGTCCTCCAGCAGCCCCGGCAGCGGGTCGTGCTCGTGCACCGAGACCAGGAGCACTCCGTCGACGCGCCGCTCCGCCACCGACTCGGTGAGCTGGTCCCGCTCGGTCTGGTCGCGTACGAGCACCAGTTGGAGTTGCGTCCGGGTCTCCGCGAGGGCGGTGCTGACGCCTCGGATGACCGCCGAGAAGTAGGGCTCGGCGCCCAGCCTGCTCTCCGACTCGGGGATCACCAGGGCCACGGAGTTCGTCCTGCTCGTCACCAGCCCCCGGGCGACCGAGTTCGGCACGTAGTTCAGCTCGGCGATGGCGGCGAGCACGGCGGTCCTGGCCTGCTCGCTGACGAGCTCCGAGCCGTTGATGACTCGTGAAACCGTGGTGCGTCCGACGCCGGCGCGCGCCGCCACGGTCTTGATGGTCGGGCGTTGCCTGCCCCCCATGACGCCTCCCTCGCTCGCGGGCCGCCCGACGGCTTTCACCTGCGCATTGTGCCAGACCCCCGGAAGGCGTCCGCAGGCCCCGGGCGGAGCGGCACGACGGCTTCCGGCAACGAACCGCGTTCAGCTTCTTGACAGGTGCCTTTCATGACGACCAGGCTTCGGGCTCTCTGGTGGGTACGTTCCCATCGCCGTTTGGGAACGTACCCACCGGACAAATCGGGTCTGCTGAGCAGATCGTGGGATTCGAACTCCGGTGCGTCAGCGCCGCCGCTGGGAGGACGAAATGGATAAGTCCCGAAGGAAGTCACGTACGAGAGTGGTGGCCGTCGTGTCGGCTGTCTCGGCCCTCGGACTTGTCGTGGGCTGCGGGGGCAGCGGCGGAGGGACGGGCGGGGGGAAGAAGGGCGACAAGGTCACGATCACCATGGGCCTGTTCGGCGTCATGGGCTTCAAGGAGACCGGTCTGCTCGACACGTACATGAAGGAGCACCCGAACATCGTCATCAAGGCGGACGTGGCGGGTGACGAGCAGACCTACTACACCGCTCTGCAGACCCACCTGGCCGCCGGCAGCGGGCTGAAGGACATCCAGGGCATAGAGATCGGCCGGGCCAAGGAACTGGCCGACACCCAGAAGGACAAGTTCGTCGACATGGCCGGTGTGCCGGGGACGGACCACTTCCTCCCGTGGAAGCAGAGCCAGGTCACCACCTCGGACAAGAAGGTCATCGGCCTCGGCACCGACATCGGCCCGATGGCGGTCTGCTACCGCAAGGACCTCTTCGAGCAGGCCGGCCTGCCCACCGACCGCGACGAGGTCGCCAAGCTGTGGGAGGGCGACTGGTCGAAGTACGTCGACGTGGGCAAGCGGTTCAAGCAGAACTCGAAGGACGGCAAGGTCGCCTTCATGGACAGCTCCAGCGGGCTGTTCAACGCCATGATCTACGGCAGCTCCCAGCAGTTCTACGACAGGAAGGGCGGGCTGATCTACGCCACCAACCCCGTCGTGAAGGACGCGTGGAAGCTGGCCTCCGAGGCGGCCACGTCCGGTCTGACCGCCAAGCTCCGCCAGTTCCAGCCCGGTTGGGACCCCGGCCTGGCCAACAGCACCTTCGCCAGCACCGTCTGCCCGGCGTGGATGCTCGCGCACATCAGCGAGAAGGCGGGTCCGGGGAACAAGGGCAAGTGGGACGTGGCCAAGGCGCCCAAGGGCGCCAACTGGGGCGGGTCGTTCCTCGGGGTGATGGAGAAGAGCCCCGTCAAGAAGGAGGCGCAGGACCTCGTCGCCTGGCTCACGGCCCCCGAGCAGCAGGCCTACCTCTTCAAGAAGATCGGCAACTTCCCCTCGTCGCAGACCGCGCTGGGGATGCCCGAAGTGGTCGATGCCACGTCGGACTACTTCAGCGGCGCGCCCATCGGGAAGATCTTCGGTGCCGCGGCCAAGGAGATCCCCGACGAGCAGGTGCTCGGCCGCAAGGACGGCACCATCAAGGACATCTTCTCGCAGGGGCTGACCCTGATCGAGGCGCAGCACAAGAGCCCGAACGATGCGTGGAACACCACCGACGAGCGCATCAAGAAGGCCGTCGACTGACCCCTGGTCCTCCTCGGGTCGGGCCGGCCCCCGGTCCTCCCCGCCCGTCTCCGCAGCCGCCCGGCGCCCCCTCCCGCACGGCCCGCACGGCCCGCACGGCCCGCACGGCCCGCACGGCCCGCACGGCCCGCACGGCCCGCACGGCCCGCACGGCTCGTACGGGCCGTGTGGGAGGGGCCTCCGCCCGCCTCCCTCATCCTCCAGGAAGGACGCCTTCCGGTGGCCATCTCCACCTCGGCACCCTCAGACGGTGCGCCCGGCACCGACCCCCCGGCCGGGACCCGGACCGGCACCGGCGGGGACCGTCAGCGGCGCAGCACGCTGCTGCACCGCCTCGACCTCCGGGGCGCCCCGTACGCCTTCATCGCCCCGTTCTTCGCCGTCTTCGCCGCCTTCAGCCTCTACCCGCTCCTCTACACCCTGTGGATCTCCCTGCACCACGTCGAACTGTCGACCCTGAACCTCATGGAGTGGGTCGGCTTCGACAACTACACGGCCCTGTGGAACGACGACCGCTTCTGGAACGCGCTGTTCAACACCTTCACCATCGGCGTCCTGTCGACCGTGCCGCAGTTGCTGATGGCGCTCGGGCTGGCCCATCTGCTCAACTACCGGCTGCGCGGTTCGACGTTCTTCCGCGTCGCCGCCCTGACGCCCTACGCCACGTCGGTGGGCGCCGCGGCCCTCGTGTTCACGATGCTCTACGAACGCGACTTCGGCATGATCAACTGGATGCTGAGCCTGTTCGGCGTCGACGGCATCGACTGGGAGAACAACAAGTGGGCCGCGCAGACGGCCATTTCCACGATCGTCATCTGGCGCTGGACCGGCTACAACGCCCTCCTCTACCTCGCCGCGATGCAGGCGATCCCGCGTGACCGGTACGAAGCCGCGGCCATCGACGGCGCCTCGCGGTGGCAGCAGTTCCTGACGGTCACCGTCCCCGGCATCCGTTCCACCATCATGTTCACCATCGTCCTGTCCACGATCGGTGCCACCCAGCTCTTCGGTGAGCCCCTGATCTTCGGCCAGGGTCCGAACGGCATCACCGGGGGAGCGGACAACCAGTACCAGACGCTGGGACTGCTGCTGTACGAGGAGGGCTGGAAGAACTACCAGATGGGCCGGGCCGCCACCGTCGCCTGGGCGATGTTCCTGCTGCTCGTCGTCGTGTTCGCCGTCCAACGAGTCGTCCGGCGCGTCGTGGCGCGCAGGGCCGCCTGACCGGGAGATCTCCGTGACCACAGACAGCATCCCGGTCCGAGCGGCGGACGTACGCTCCGAAAACGCGCGGAGAATCCGCAAGGGCACCCCCTCCGGCGGACGGCGTCGGCGGCTGTTCGCGCACCCGCGCGCCGGACGTCAGCACCACGCGGGTCCCGTCGCGTACGTCCTGCTGGGACTCGCGGCGGTGTTCTCCCTCTTCCCGCTCTACTGGACGATGGTGGCGGCGTCGACCGACAACACACGCGTCACCCAGACGCCTCCGCCGTTCCTGCCCGGACCCCACCTCCTGGAGAACCTCGGCAAGGCGTGGCGGGACGCCGCGCTGGGCAAGGCCATGCTCAACAGCATGATCGTGGCCGGTGTGATCGCCCTGTCCACGGTGCTGTTCGCCACCCTCGCCGGTTTCGCGTTCGCCAAACTCCGCTTCAAGGGCCGCAACGTCCTGCTGATGCTGGTCATCGGCACGATGCTGGTGCCGCCCCAACTCGGCGTCGTACCCCTGTTCATGATGATGACCGAGCTGGGCTGGGGGCAGAAGCTGCCCGCCGTCATCTTCCCCACGCTCGTCAGCGCCGTCGGTGTGTTCTTCATGCGGCAGTATCTGACCGAGGCGCTGCCCGACGAACTCGTCGAGGCCGGGCGGGTGGACGGTGCGCACTCCCTGCGCATCTTCTGGAGCATCGTGCTGCCGATCGCCCGGCCCGCCATGGCCGTACTGTTCATGATCACGTTCGTGCACGCCTGGAACGACTTCTTCTGGCCGTTCATCGTGCTCGACATGACCAACCCGACGGTCCCCGTCGCGCTCACCCAGCTGAGCGCGGGATATGTGCGCGACCAGTCGCTGATCATGGCGGGCGCCCTGCTCGGCACGCTGCCCCTGCTCGCCATGTTCATCGTCTTCGGCCGTCAGATCGTCGGCGGGATCATGCAGGGGGCGGTCAAGGGATGAGCGTCCGGCCGTCCCCTCGCTGCCGCGGCCCTTCGGCCTCCGCGGCCCCCGGCCTCCGTCGCCCCCCGACTGTCTCTCCCCCGACTGTCTCTCCCGCCCCGCAGCACATCTGGAAGGACCTACGTGACCACCGTGACCCGACGTGTCGCCCCCGCCCCGGAAAACCCCGCCGTCATCAGGTTCCCGCAGGGATTCGTCTGGGGCACGGCGACCGCCGCCTACCAGATCGAGGGTGCCGCCCGCGTCGACGGACGTACCCCTTCGATCTGGGACACCTATGCGCACACGCCCGGCCGGGTGCGCAACGGCGACACCGGTGACGTCGCCACCGATCACTACCACCGTTGGCGCGAGGACGTCGCGATCATGGCCGATCTCGGCGTGAACGCCTACCGGTTCTCGCTGTCGTGGCCGCGGGTGCAGCCGACCGGCCGCGGCCCGGCCGCCGAGAAGGGGCTCGACTTCTACCGCGCCCTGACCGACGCCCTGCTGGAGAAGGGCATCGAGCCGGTCGTCACGCTCTACCACTGGGACCTGCCGCAGGAACTGGAGGACGCGGGCGGCTGGCCGGAGCGCGTCACCACCGACCGGTTCGCCGACTACGCGGCCCTGGCGGCCCGTGCGCTGGGCGACCGGGTGAAGACCTGGATCACCCTCAACGAGCCCTGGTGCAGTGCTTTCCTCGGATACGGTTCGGGCGTCCACGCACCCGGCCGCACCGATCCGGTCGAGGCCCTGCGCGCCGCGCACCATCTCAACCTCGCCCACGGCAAGGCCGTTCAGGCCCTGCGCGCCGAACTGCCCTCCGCCGCAAGGACGTCCATCACCCTCAACCTCCACCACGTCCGTGCGCTGACCGAAGCCGCCGACGACCTCGACGCGGCCCGCCGGATCGACGCGCTGGCCAACCGCGTCTTCACCGGCCCTCTGCTGGAAGGCCGTTACCCCCAGGATCTTCTCCAGGACACGGCCGGACTGACCGACTGGGCCTTCGTACGGGACGGCGACACCGCCGTGATCCACCAGCCGCTGGACTTCCTGGGCGTCAACTACTACACACCCACCCTCGTCTCCGCCGCCACCGGCGAGGGCGGCCACGGCTCCGACGGCCACGGGATGAGCGAGTACAGCCCCTGGCCGGGCGCCGACCGGGTCGCCTTCCACCGCCCGGCGGGCAGCAGCACCGCGATGGGATGGGCGGTCGACCCCAGCGGCCTGTACGACCTGCTGACGCGGCTCAAGGCGGACTTCCCCGCGATGCCTCTGATGATCACCGAGAACGGGGCGGCGTTCGACGACTACGTCAACCCGGACGGCGAGGTGGCCGACCCCGAGCGCATCGCCTACCTCCACGGCCACCTGTCGGCCGTGGAGCGGGCCATCTCGGCCGGAGTCGACGTGCGGGGCTACTTCCTGTGGTCCCTGCTGGACAACTTCGAGTGGGGCTACGGCTACAGCAAGCGCTTCGGTGCCGTCTACGTCGACTACCCGACCGGCAACCGCATCCCCAAGGCCAGTGCGCGGTGGTACGCCGAGGTGACCCGCACCGGCACGCTGCCCTAGGTGTTCTGTCCCGGGAGGTTGTGGACAGGTGAGCCAGATCTCAGCTGAGGGATCTTGAACAGGTGAGGGTCTTTCGGGGTCGGCGTGGATTGCGACGCCTGCACCGACCGAAAGGCCCTCGTGCCCCACCGTCATGCACCCCTGACCGAGACCGGACGCCTGCGCCTGGCCCGCTGCGTCGTCGAGGACAGCTGGCCCCTGCGCCGGGCCGCCGAACGCTTCCAGGTCTCACCCACGACGGCTCAGCGATGGGCCGGCCGCTATCGTGAATTCGGTAAGGCGGCCATGGCCGACCGCTCCGGCTGCCCGCGCCGCACCGAACGCCGGATCATCAAAGTCCGTGTTCTGTGCTGGTGGGGACGGGCCCGCATAGCCCACCTCCTGGCGGCTGAACCCGGCCACCGCGTCCTGATCCGCTACTCCCTGGCCCCGCTCACGCACCTGGACCGGGGCACCGGCCGGGTGATCCGCCGCTACGAGCGCGACCGCCCGGGCGAGTTGGTGCACATCGACATCATGAAGCTCGGCAACATTCCCGACGCGGCGGGCACAAGACCCTCGGGCGCCAGGCAGGCCGCAAGACCCGCTCCGGCGCCGGCTACAGCCACCTCCTCTTCGCGAGGGTCGTCGCCCAGCCCCTTCTCATGCAGAGGCGTCATGCCGTGCGGAGCCAGGAACCAGCCGATGTCCGCCACGCCGCCGAGCCGGTAGACACCGGCCATCTGGCCCACGTACCACCCGTCGCTCGCGGCGAGGAAATTCCGGTACGAGGGCGGCAACCAACCGCCGCCCCAGCCGCTCCTCGGCCTCGGTGATCACCGCGTCGTCCGCCCCGGGCCTGCTGGGGGAGCGGCGGCCTGTTCGCCACCCCCTGTCCCCCTGCGGAACCCACTCTTCCTGCCAACGCCGTCAGAAATAAGTCCAGTTGAAAGCTTCGTCACTCCCAGCCGGATGATCCCATCCAGCACTGACGATGGTGACTCAACCCAGGCGCGGCGGGTTGGCAGGCGCTCGCAGCACATGCGTGGGCGGTTCAGCCACTGGAGAGCCCACTGCACCGAAACGGTGCACGGCGGGTTCGGGCCGGGGCCACCGGAAAGGGATCCGCACAGCGGAAACCTACTGGTACCGGCCTACGGCCGTCTCCCGGCAGGGACTTCCGCATGACCTTGCTGTAGCCCCCGGACCGCCACCGCATCGAGGTCACCGATGCACCCCCGTGGCAGAAGAGTTCCGCGTGGACTCTGCCATCGTCGGCTCCGAGGCCTGCTCACGGCACCGTGGTCAACCATGTGGATGACGGCGCGATCTTCCGCTCAGAAGGCACAATCATCATGACCGAGCCTCCGGCCTCTGTACCGTCGCCCACCTGATCCGAACCACCCCACCTGGACCCCACAGGAGTAGGAATGTCCGAGACCGCCCCGGGCCTCTCGACGCAGCCGACCGCCACCACCTACGAACTCGGCGAGCTCGTCCCGTGGGCCTGGCAGGGCCGGATCAGGGTGCCGCATTTCCAGCGCGGCTTCCGCTGGCAGGCCAAGGATGTGCTGAGGCTCTTCGACAGCATCGTCTGCGGCTACCCGGTGGGCAATCTGTTGCTGTGGGTGCGGAAGTCTCCGGCGGAGACGATCAAGCTGGGGCAGCTGTCCATCGAGGCGCCGGCGCACGACGAGGCACTCTGGGTGGTGGACGGCCAGCAGCGTCTGACCAGCCTGGCGAACGCACTGAGCCCCGAGGGCAACAAACATGAGCCGTTCAACGTGGTCTACGACCTGGCCCGGGGCGAGTTCGTGGAAACGCCTCGGTACGGTCTGGAGCCTCACCACATCGATGTCCCCACGCTTTTCGACGGCCGGCGCCTGCTGACCTGGTTCCGGACTCAGGGACCGGAAGTGGAGGACTACTACGACAAGGCAGAGGAGGTCTCCACCAAGCTCCGCCAGTACAAGGTCCCCGCCTACCTCGTCCGTCAGGACGACCTGCACATCCTGACGGACATCTTCGACAGGATGAACAACTACGGTCGGCGGCTGAACCGGGCGGAGATCTTCACCGCACTGAACTCGGGCAGCGAGGAGGGCCGGGAAGGACGGCTGGACTTCTCCCGTATCGCGGACAATGTGGCCACCCGTACGCTGTTCGGAACCATCGATGTCAACACCATTCTCGCGGCGTTCCTGGCACGGCGCGGCCCGGACCCCATGCGGGACATCCGGACGGAGTTCAGCGCCGAGTCCCGGCGCTTGCAGCTCGAGTTCCTGGAGGACGAGCAGACGGCGTACCAGGAGGCCGAAGAGGCTCTGGTGCGTGCCGTCATGTTCCTCATCGAGACAGCGGGGGTGCCGCACATCGCCCTGCTGCCCTACCGGGCCCAGCTCGTCGTCCTCACCCGGTTCTTCGCACACTTCCCGGAACCGACGCCCAACAGCCTGAGGCTGCTGCGACGCCTCTTCTGGCGCCTGTCCATCGCCGGTCCGTCGGTCTTCAAGGGCAGCTTCACGCAGTTCAGCCGCATCTTGAGCAACAAGATCAGACCGGGCGACGAAGAGGGTTCTCTCCAGGCGCTTCTGGATACGATGAAGGACGCCGTGCACGCCCGTCCCAACCCGGACCGCTTCCGCACGAACGAAGCCACGGCGAAGATCGTGCTCAGCGCGTGGTGGTCTCTGCGCCCCCGTTCTCTCGCCTCGGGTGTCCCGGTGGACGTGCAGAGCCTGTCCAGCGTTCTCGGCGACGAGCAGACACCGGTGAGCGCCACCCCGTACGTCTTTCCCCGACTGAACGACCCGGGTGAGAAGGGCAAGCGCCTGTGGGCGGCCAACAGACTCTTCCTGCCGTTCGGCGAGGATCTGCCGTCCGAGATCTCCGGCATGCTCGTGGAGCCTCGTATCGATCTCGATGAAGCCACTTGGCGGGAGGTCGTCAAGTCGCACCTCCTCGACGACCACGCCCTCGATGCACTTGCGCGCGGAGACCGGATCGGTTTTCTCGAGGCACGTCAGACGCGCGTCCGTGACCAGTTGGACGACTTCCTCGCACGCATGACCGAATGGAGTTACGAAGACACGCCGTCCCTTGACGGACTGGACCTCGACGACACGGACGAAGAGGAGAACGAGCCGGAGACCGACTTCTCCGACGACCGGCTTCGTTAGTCTGCAGGATCCTGATAAGCGAAGGGATGGCCATGAGCGGTCGTCTGCCGGAGGTCTTCCATGCCGTGCTGCTCCACGGCGTACGAGTGGGCACGCTCTGCCAGCGGGGCGACCACACTCGCTTCGTCCTGAACCAGTCCTACGTGGAGAACCCGGCCAGGCCGGTGCTCGGCCTGCGCTTCGAGGAGATCCTGACCGGTTCGTACGCCGCGGCTCTTCGGCTGCCCCGCTGGTTCTCCAATCTGCTTCCGGAGGGCCCGCTGCGGGAGTGGATCGCTCAGGACCGCGGAGTTGCCCTGGACCGGGAGATGGAGTTGCTCGCCCAGGTGGGGCATGACCTGCCGGGCGCGGTACAGGTGCTTCCCGCGGACGGGCCGGACGACGGCTGGGAATGGAGCGAGAGCGGTGTCGCGCGGAAGGCCGACAGTTCCGCGCGCTTCGCCGACGGAGAGTCGCCCTGGAGGTTCTCCTTGGCGGGAGTCGCCCTGAAGTTCTCCATGCTGGCCCAGGGCGATCGCCTGACGGTTCCTGCCGGTGGGAGACTGGGGGACTGGCTGGTGAAGTTTCCCGACTATCGTCATCCCCACGTACCGCGCAACGAATTCGCGATGATGGCCCTCGCTGGCCATGTGGGACTGGACGTGCCTGACGTCCGGCTGGTGCACCGGGACGAACTGGACAACGTTCCCGACCGTATGTGGCCCAATGGTGAGGAGTGGGCATATGCGGTACGGCGATTCGACCGCTCCCCGCAGCCGGGCCGCGCGCGCATCCACATCGAGGATTTCGCCCAGGTGAAGGACGTCTACCCGATCGACAAGTACAACTCGTCGTTCGAGACGGTCGCCTCCTACGCCTACCGCGGCCGCGACCTGTCGGCGTTGCGGGAGACGGCCCGGCGCATCGCCTTCTCCGTCGCCATCGGGAACGGGGACGCGCACCTGAAGAACTGGTCCCTGATCTACCGCGATCAGATCACCCCGGCGCTGTCACCCGCCTACGACCTGGTATCCACCATCCCTTACACCCCTTCCGACGAGGTGGAGGATCTTGGTCTCAAGCTCGGGGGCAGCAAGCGGTTCGAGGCCGTGAGCGCGGCTTCCTTCGTACGCCTCGAACGCCGCCTCGGCCACCGGTTCGGCACCACAGGCGCCGGACTCGCGGAGATCGCCGTGAGAACGGCAGAGGACGTTTCGCAGGCATGGCCGGCACATGAGCATCTGCTGAGCGAGGTGCCGGACGTCCGGCGAGCGGTCACCGCCTGGATCCGGGAGTCGGTCACCCGGCTCCGCAAGGGTTTGCCCGCTGTCTGAGAGACCCGCATCACATGAGCAGCCCCCGTTCTCCACGACCACCGTCTCGTCCGGACGGCGCTGACCGCCGGTGCGCATCCGACCACCCGCTGATCATGTCCACGGACACCGCGGAACCGGACGCTTGCCGCAGACAGCACCCGGACCGTACCCACTGGCGCGGATGCCGACTCGACTGTTGCAGTGGCAAGCTGAGCGGCCGTTACCGTTACCGGAAGGTGTGTCACTTCGCCCATCTGCCCGGCGGCCCCCTCTGCGGCCGCACCGTCCCCGGCGAGTCCGGTGCTGATCACCCGTTCATCCGACGGGGTCCGCTCAACCTCCTCGGCCCGCACAAGCAGCATGGCGGCGTGGAGACGCGGACCTCGGCTCAGTGGGCAGGTGCCGCGGATCCGAACCTGCCCGTCGCCCGCCGCAGGCTCCGCTTCCGGCTGATCTACCTGGATTCCGGGGTCGGCGTGCGGCCGACCTGGCCCTGGCCGACGATCAGTCCGTCACCTGGGCCTGAGGGATCTGTCCCGGCGCCTACCGGTCTGCCGGGCGGGTGGACCCGTAGGCGCGTTCGACCTTGGCCACGTGGACGGAGAGCGAGGCGTACCACTGCTCGCGTCCCTGCGCACGGACCAGGACGTGCTCCGCGTGGTTGCGCCACGCGGCGATCGAGTCCTCGTCCCTCCAGTACGACACCGTGATCCCCAGGCCGTCCGTGCCGCGGGCGGAATCGACACCGAGGAACCCCGGCTGGTCGGTGGCCAGTTTCATCAACCGCTCGTCGGCCTCCGCGTAACCGTTGTCGCCCGCCGTCCGTACGGCGGTGAACACCACGGCGTAGTAGGGCGGGGCGGGCAGCGACGCGGGTGCGGGACGGGTCACGGGATCGGTCACGGGATCGGTCACGGGATCGGTCACGGGGTCCTCCGGCAGGTGGCGCGACAGTGTCGCCTCAGACGATCTCGCGCACCCGGGTACGTTCACAACTCCGTTTGTGCGGATCGGAACTCAGGAGACCGGCCGTCGTGTCAGCGGTCGTGTCAGCGGGGTGACAGGGCGGTGTCAGGGCAGGTCGGCACCGTGGGGGCATGAAGAGTTCCGCGATCGCAGTCTCCGGACTGCGCAAGGCATACGGCGACAAGGCCGTGCTCGACGGCATCGGCTTCGAGGTCGCCCCGGGATCGGTGTTCTCCCTGCTCGGGCCGAACGGGGCCGGCAAGACGACCACGGTGAACGTCCTCGCGACGCTGCTGAAGGCCGACGCCGGGGAGGTGAGCGTCGCCGGGCACGACGTGGCGACGGAGACCAGGCAGGTGCGCGCGGCCATCGGCGTGACCGGACAGTTCGCCGCCGTCGACGAACTGCTGTCGGGGCGGGAGAACCTGCGGCTGATGGCCGACCTGAAGCGGGTGCGCCCCGCCGATCAGGTGGTCGGGCGGCTGCTGGAGCGGTTCGACCTGACGGAGTCGGCGGACGCCCTGGCCTCCACCTACTCCGGCGGTATGCGCCGCAAGCTGGACCTGGCGATGACGCTGGTCGGCAGCCCGCAGGTCATCTTCCTGGACGAACCGACGACCGGCCTCGACCCGCGCAGCCGCCGCACGATGTGGGGGATCGTCCGCGAACTCGTCGCCGACGGCACCACCGTCTTCCTCACCACCCAGTACCTCGAGGAGGCCGACCAGCTCGCCGACCGGATCGCGGTGCTCGACCAGGGCCGTCTCGTCGCCCAGGGCACCCCCGAGGAGCTCAAGCGGCAGATCCCCGGCACCCACGTCCGGCTGCGCTTCGCCGATCCCGGCGACCTCGACACGGCGGCGAGGGCCTTCGCCGAGGCAGGGCCCGCCCGCGACGACCAGGAGCTGACCCTGCGGGTGCCCAGCGACGGCCGGTCCCGGTCGCTGCGGGCCCTGCTGGACCGGCTCGACGAACACCTCATCGACGCCCTGGAGTTCTCCGTGCACACCCCGGATCTCGACGATGTCTTCCTCGCCCTCACCGGGCGTCCCAGCGCAGAGGCGGTCTCCCGGTGAACAACGTATCGACGGCGTTCGGCGACTCGCTGATCATGCTGCGCCGCAATCTCAGGCACACCCTGCGCAACCCGCTCGTCGTCTTCAACGCGGTCCTCTTCCCGATCGTGCTCATGCTGATGTTCGTCAAGGTGCTCGGCGGCGCCTTCAGCGTCGGCGAGGACTACATCGACTACGCGACCCCGGGCATGCTCGTCATGGCCGTCAGCTACGGCCTCGGGTCCACCTCGGCGGCCGTGAACGACGACATGCGCAAGGGCGTCATCAACCGGTTCAAGGCCATGGACGTCTCCCGCGGCGCCGTACTGACCGGGCAGGTCGTCGTCACCACGGTGCGCTGTCTGGTGGCCTGCGCGGCCATCGTCGGCGTCGCCTACGCCCTCGGGTTCGACCCGCCCGCCGACGCCCTCGACTGGCTCGGCGTGCTGGGGCTGATCACCCTGCTCACCTTCGCCACCAGCTGGCTCACCGTCGCCCTCGGGCTGGCCGCGAAGACCGCGGAGTCGGCGGGCCTCGCCACCGTGCCGCTGGTCATGCTGCCCTTCCTCAGCAGTGCGATCGTGCCCGCGGACACCATGGGCGCCGGCGTGCGACAGTTCGCGCAGTACCAGCCCTTCACACCGATCATCGAGACACTGCGCGGACTGCTGGCGGGCCACCCGTCGAGCGGCGACGCGATCGCGGCCGTCGCCTGGTGCGCGGGGCTCTCCGTCATCGGGTACGCGTGGGCGGTCTCCACGTTCAAGAAGCGCGCGTGAGGACGTGTGTACGGCCGAGCGTGCGGCGCGGGTGATCCCGGGGGCCCGGCGGTCAGGGAGCGAGCGTGACCCCGGCCAGCCGGGACCAGCCGGTCCGGGTCCCCTCCCGCGCCCCCTCCCGGGCCGCCTCGGCGAACCGCGTGTCGCCCAGGCGGCGCCGTGCGCTCTGCTCGATACGCGCCCCGTCCGGGTGCGAGCGGTCCGGCAGCCCGCGCAGCGCCGTGCTCGCCGCGAGCAGCCGGACGGCCTGCTCGTCCTCGCCGCGGCGCAGCGCCAGGTCCGCGACCCCGACGAGCACCTGCGCGATCAGCAGTACGTACCCCGTCTCGGCCGCCGCCTCGCAGGCCGCCGCGCGGTGCGCCCGTACCTCGCCGAGGTCCTCGGAGAGATAGCCGAGCAGATCGTGCGTCACCGCGCGGAAGTGCGGCTGCCGCGCCTCGTCACCCAGTACGGCCGCCACGACGCCGAGTTGCCCGCGCGTCTCCTCGGCGTCGCCGCCCCACCGGGCGAGTTCCGCCTTGGCGAGGGCCAACTCGGCCAGCGCGTCAGGCCAGGTGACCCGCTGCGCGCATCGGTCCGCCTCGGCCACGGAGGCCGCGCAGGCGTCCTCGTCGCCCAGCAGCCGGTAGAGCCGCGCCTGCTGGGTACGCAACCGGATGACGTCCTCGGTGGCCCCCACCTTGGTGACGACCTCGATCGCCTCCTCGATGTGACCGCACGCGGCGGCGAACTCGCCGCGCACGGCCATCCGGTCCGCCAGCTCGCTCAACGCGAACGAGATCCCGAACCGCTCCCCGATCACCCGGAACTCGGCGAGCGCCGCCTCCAGATACGCGTCCGCGTCCCGCCCGCCCTGGCCGAGCACGATCCGCATCTTGCCCGTCTGAAGTCGTGCCAGCGCCCGCACCCAGGGGTCCTCGCTGCCGAGCAGCGGTTCGAACGCGGACGGGCCGGGCGCCCGCAGCAGACGTTCCAGGGCGCCGACGAGCCCCATCAGCGGGGAGCGGCTGCTGCTGCGCAGGCCGAGCCGGTGCGCCTCGCGGATCCATGTCGCCGCCTCCCGCTCGTCGCCCCGCCCGTCGCTCACGAACTGCACCAGCAGCGCGTACGCCATGGCCCGGACCTCGTCGGTCACCTCACCGGGCGTCCGGGTGGCCGCGGTGATCAGTTCCATGCCCTCGGTGCGGTGCCCGCTGAGCCACCAGTACCAGCCCGCGCCCGCCGCCAGCCGCATCGCCGCCTGCGCCTCGCCCGCCGCGAGCGCGCCGCGCATCGCCGCGCCGATGTTGTCG
This sequence comes from Streptomyces sp. NPDC047000, assembly GCF_040644295.1. Taxonomy (NCBI): domain Bacteria; kingdom Bacillati; phylum Actinomycetota; class Actinomycetes; order Kitasatosporales; family Streptomycetaceae; genus Streptomyces; species Streptomyces sp. NPDC047000. The sequence goes on along the minus strand of NZ_JBEYWE010000010.1, from coordinate 149,278 downwards.
TGCTCGGCCTCCAGCGTGGCCAGCCACTCCAGTTGCTCCGCGCGGCGCAGATGCGGCTCCGCGGTCTCGGCCAGCTCCGTGAAGCAGGCCAGGTGGGCGCGGCGCGCCGCCTGTGCCTCCCCCGCCTCCGCGAGGCGCTGGGCGGCGTACTCCCTGATCGTCCCGATCATGCGGTAACGCGGGCTGCCGGTGCCGGCGTTCGTGCCGGTATCGATGCCGGTGGTGTCGCGCTCGGCGCGCAGCAGCGACTTCTCCGCGAGCGCGGTGAGCAGCTCGAACACCTCGTCCCGCCCGACCGCGCCGTCCCCGTGGTACCCGTCACCCGCGCAGACCCGTTCCGCGGCTTCCAGACCCGCCCCGCCGGAGAACACCGACAGACGCCGCAGCACGGTCCGTTCGGCGTCGGTGAGCAGCTCCCAGCTCCAGTCGACGGCCGCGCGCAGCGTCTTGTGCCGGGGCAGCGCGGTCCGGCTGCCGCCGGTCAGCAGGCGGAACCGGTCGTCGAGCCGGTGGGCGAGCTGGTCGACGGACATGGTGCGCAACCGGGCCGCGGCCAGCTCGATCGCCAGCGGCATCCCGTCCAGCGCCCGGCAGACGCGTGCCATCGTCGCCAGCGTGGCGGCGTCGGCGGGCAGACCGGCGCTCACCGCCCCGGCCCGGTCCCGCAGCAGCCGTACGGCGGAGGAGGAGCCGATCCCGTCCGGGCTCGCGTCCCGCTCCGGCAGGGCCAGCGGTTCGACCTGCCACAGCGCCTCGCCGGTGATGCCGAGCGGTTCCCGGCTCGTCGCCAGGATCCGCAGCCGCCGGCACTCACCGAGCACCCGGTCGGCGAACACCGCGGCGGGCTCGATCACATGCTCGCAGTTGTCCAGGATCAGCAGTGCCTCCCGCTCGCGCACGGCGGCGACGAGACGGTCGGTCAGCACGGTGGTCCGGTCCGCCGGCTCCGTGCCCGGCGCACCGCCGAACAGCGCGTCCCGCAGACCGAGTCCGGTCAGCGTGGACTGCGCCACATCGGCCGCACCGCCGTCCGCACCGACGGCGGCGAGCTCCACCAGCCATACCCCGTCGGGCAGTTCACCGAGCAGCGTGCGCGCGGTCTCCGTGGCCAGCCTCGTCTTCCCCGCGCCGCCCGGCCCGATCAGCGTGGTGAGCCGGTGCCCCGCGAGGAGCCCGCGCACCGCTGCGACGTCTGCCTCCCGGCCCACGAAGGTGGTGAGTTCGGCCCGCAGATTGGTCCTGCGGTCGCTCTCCTCCCGCCGCCTCGACCCGCCCCGCAGCAACGCGACGTGCAGTGCGGCCAGTTCAGGCGAGGGGTCGGCGCCCAGGGCGTCGGCGAGGGCCTCCCGGGTGCGGTCGTACACCAGCAGCGCCTCACTGTCCCGGCCGGCCGCGACGAGGGCGCGCATCAGCGCGCCGGCCAGCCGCTCCCGCAGCGGATGCGCGGCCACCAGGTCCGTCAGCTCCGTGACCAGCTCCGCACCGCGCCCGAGAGCGGCCTCCGCGTCGGCCCGCTCCTCCACGACGGTCAGGCGCAGCTCCTCCAGCCGTACGGCCGCGGCGTCGAGCGCGGCACTGTCCCGCAGCCCCACGTCCCGCAGCGCCTCCCCGCGCCACAGCCCGAGCGCCTCACGCAGCAGCCCCACCCGCCCGGCACCGCCCGTGCCCCCGCCGTCCCCGCTGTCGGCCCGGGCCGCGCCGACGAGGCGTTCGAACCGTACGGCGTCCACGGCGTCGGGCTCCACCGCCAGCCGGTAACCGTCCGCCCGCCCCTCGATCACCGCCTCCGGCACCGCCTTCCGGAGCCGGGAGACCAGGCGCTGCAAGGCGTTCGCCGCGTCGGCGGGCGGCTGCTCGCCCCAGATCCAGTCGACCAGCGACGCCCTCGGGACCACCTGGCCCGGCCTGAGCGCGAGAGCGACCAGCAGCGCCCGCAGCCGTGCGCCCGGCACGTCGACCGGTCCGCCGTCCCCCGCGCGGACCTCCAACGGCCCCAGCACCCCGATCAGCACCCGCTGATTCTGGCATGTGCCGTGCGACGCGGTGGGACCGAGACCCACCGGCCGCTCAGGAAGGGCAGTCCGCCGCCGAGGTGGCCGTGTCCCAGCGGACCATCTCGTAGGTCGTGGAGCCGAGTTCGGCCACCGCGTAGCGGGCGTACGGCCATGCGGTGCCCGTGTTCGCGCGTTCGCTCACGAGGGCCTGGCAGGCCACGCCCGCGGCCATCTCCGCCCAGGTGCCGGTCGCCTCCTGGTCCCAGCCGGTGTACTCCGACCAGACGTACATCGCGGAGTCGATGGGGTCGAAGCCCACCTTGATCTGGCTGTTGCCGAGCACGCGGTCGGTGCCGAGGGACTGGCGCATGGAGTTCGACCGCGTGATGATCTTCCGGGCCGCCGCGTCCGCGACGCGGATCTCGGCGCTGTCGGTGCTGGGGATCATCGCCTGGCCGAGGCCGCCCTCGTCCGGCTGCCAGTCGTCCGTCCCGGTGCCGGGGTCCTGCGTGGTTCCCACGTCGGCGGCCGTCTTGCAGTCGGCGTCGGTGACGAAGTCGTCCTGCCAGGTCACCTGCGGATCCTGACCGGTCTCCTCCTTCACCATGACATATGTGCGGTACGGCAGGTCCGGGTGGAGGCGGAGGACCGCGTCCCGCACCGACAGGCACATGTTCTGCGCGATCTTGGTCTCCGCGTACATCGCGTCCTCCTCCCCGGCGGTCAGCCGGTACGAGAAGTAGACCTCCTTGCGCGAGGGATGGAACCGTACGGCTTCCGGGGTGAAGTCGGCGTAGTCGCTCAGGTCCACGACGGCGACTTCGCCCTCGTCATGCATGAGCGAGCGCGCCACGTCGTGCTCGCCGGTGCCCTGCGCCGCCCGCGCCTCGCGCCAGCTGGCCGCCGTCGCCGAGCCGCCGGTCCCCGTCTCCTGCTTCGCCGCCGCCGTGGCGCTCGCCGACGGCCGCGCGGCTCCGGACGCGGAGACCGACGATGCCGCCCCGCTGTTGCTCCCCGTGTCGCCCGGCAGCAGCGCCGCCACCCCTCCGGCGAGGCCGCCGACGACACCTGCCGCCAGGACCACGGCACCCATGAGCCGTTTCTTCGAACGACGGCCGCCCGCGCCCGGGTTCGCCGCCGGTACCGCGGGCTGCCGCCACGTCGGGTCGTCAGCCGCCGGTACGTCCCAGACGGCGGCGACCATGTCCACGACCGTCGCGGACCTGGCGCCGCCCGCGTCCCCCACCTGCGTGGCCTGGACGGCCAGCGCACCCGCGCACTCCTGCGCCGCCTCGGCGGCCGACGGGCGGTCGTCCGGTTCCTGCGACAGGGCCCGCTCGACCACCGTACGCAGGGCCGCCGGGACACCGTCCAGGTCGTACTCGCCCGACATCGCCCGGAACGCCACCACATCCGGTGCCCCGGTCCCGAACGGCAGCCGCCCGGTGGCGGCGTACGCCACGAGCGCGCCCCACGCGAACACGTCGCCCGCCGGACCCGCGGTGCCCTGGCGGTACTGCTCCGGGCTGATCCAGCCGGGCGTGCCGGTCATCACCCCGGTCCGGGTGACGCTGGTGGTGTCGGCGGCGTGCGCGATGCCGAAGTCCAGCACCCGGGGGCCGTCCGGCGTGAGCAGCACGTTCTGCGGCTTCACGTCGCGGTGCGTCACCCCGGCGGCGTGGATGGCGGCCAGGGCCTGCGCGGTGGCGACGGCGAAGGCGTACAGGGCGTTCTCCGTGAGCGGGCCCCGCGCGGTGATGTGCTGGTTGAGCGTCGGCCCGGGAACGTAGGCCGTGGCCAGCCACGGGGTCGGCGCGTCCGGATCGGCGGCCAGCAGCGGCACCAGGTGCGGGCCGGAGACGCGCGACGACAGCTCCACCTCGCGCTTGAAACGCGCCCGGAACTCGGGCTCCTGCGCCTGCTCGGGGTGAATCACCTTCACCGCCACGCGCATTCCGTCGTCCGCGAGTGCGGCGTGCACGGTCCCCATGCCTCCGGCGCCGAGCCGGCCGACGATACGGAACGGGCCGATACGGGCGGGATCGCCGGGGCGCGCAGGCTGGACTCTGCCGCCGGGGGCGGTTTCGCTCACGAGTGTTTCCTTGAACTGAGAACTGACAGTGGTGCGGCTCGGGGGCCGTGCTGGGGGAGGGCCGGTGGTGGCGCGGGCGTCGCCGCGCACGGCGGGACGTCAGCGCCCCACGGCCGAGCGGGTGGCAGGGGCGGTCCGCGCCGGGTGTCCGGAAGACGGCATAGAGGGGTGCGGTTCAGGACCCCTGATGCCGGTGAGCCCGGTCCGGACGCGCCGCCCGCGCGGCGGACACCGACGCGCGCCGGGCTAACACCTCACAGGTCCCGCCGGTTCCGCCCATCACACCGAGCGCGCCGACGGCACCGGCGTGCCGCTCCGTCGCCCCCGTCATGAGCGGCCCCCCTCCCACGACCGTCCGATCTTGCTGCGAGCCGCAGCTTATGCCTCCCGTAACCCCAGGGACAGCCGGAATGTCGCTCTTCGGCGCTCTTTGGTGATCTCCGTCAACAATCGTTGCGGACTTGGCACGTGAGCCGGCGGCGAGGACCCGCCACCGGGTGGGGGACCGTGGCCTCGGGCGGGTCGGTCAGATCCGGTCCCGGCCGAGGCCCGTGACGAACCCGGACCAGGCGCCCCGCGTGAACGCGATCTGGGCGCGGCCGCGTTCCTTGGAGTCCCGTACGCGTATGGCGGCCGGGCCGGCGGCGACCTCGACGCATTCGCCGCCGTCTCCGCCGCTGTACGTGCTTTTGAACCAGTTGCGCTTGGCGGGCTGTTGGTTGTTCATCAGTCTCCCAGCAGCTTCTCGATCAGGGCTGAGGACTCAGCCGGGTTGAGAGCCTGCCCTCGGATGCTTCCGTAGCGTGCGGCCAGCATACGGACCTGTTCGGGATCTGTGATCAGACGGTTGACGCTCTGGAACTCTCCGTATCCGACCTGGGGTTTGCCCTTCGGTGTGAGGAGGACGAACGGCCCCTCCATGCCTGCGTGCCCCTCGCATTTCAGCGGCAGTACCTGGATCTCCACATTACGGAGCCGCCCCATCTCCAGCAGGTGGCGCATCTGCTCCCGCTGCACTGCGCGGCCCCCGATCTCCCGCAGCAGCACCGACTCCTCGATGAGCGCGGTCACCATGGGCGGAGGCCAGCAGGTCAGGATCTGCTGGCGGTCGAGCCGTGCGGCCGCCCGCTGCTCGATGGTCTCTTCGTCGAGGAGCGGACGCCGGGCCGTGAAGAGGGTTTGCGCGTACGCCCTTGTCTGCAAGAGTCCCGGCATGGTCAGCGTGCTGTAGAAGCAGAGCTCCACCGCCTCCGCCTCCAGACGCGCGTAGTCCCGGAACCACTCCGGATGCCGGACCCGCCGTCGGCTCTTGGCCCGCTCCACGTCCTCCGCGGCCGCTTCCAGCAGACCCCCGCAGTCCAGCTCCCGGTCCACCGCGACCAGCAGTTCCGGCTGAGGTGTCCTCCGGCCCCGTTCGACGGAGGAGATCGTCTCCTCGCCGTAGCCGATGCGGTCGCCGAGTTCCTTCCGGCTCAGCCCGGCGCGTTCGCGGGCGACGCGGATCTGCCGGCCGAGGGCGCGGAAGAGGTCGGCGACCTCGTCCGTACCCTCGGTCTCCTCGTTCGTGGGAGCCCCCGGGTTCGACTGTGCTGCCATGCCGTACCACCACCCTGTTTCCTGTGCTGAGGAGGAACGGCTGAACGCCCGCCCGGGTCATGGGCGTACGCCGGTACAGCCGTACCGTCCGTGCCGGGACAGTCACCCTGCGTACCGCCTCGTACGCTCCACAAAGTAGGTCATGTCCGTCACCCTCGGTGAGGTGAACCAGGAAATCGTCACCGCACCCGGTGAACCGACCGTCGTCGCCCGCCACTTCAGCACCCTGTTCCCCACGACCGCGAAGGGCGCGCACACCGCACGGCACGCCGCCGTGAGCTGGCTCGTGGGGGAGCGGGACCGCCCCGAACCGGACGACGGGAGCACGGCCACGGTCTCGCTGATCATCGCGGAACTGACCGCCAACGCGGCCGTGCACGGCCGGGCGGCGGGCCGGAGCGCGCGGCTGGCGCTGACCCTGACGGGTCCGGTGCTCCGGATCGAGGTCACCGACGCGCGCGGCGAGCGCCCGCCCCGGCCGAGGCCGGTGGCCGAGGCGGACGGCGAGTCGGGGCGGGGCCTGCTGCTCGTCGAGTCCCTCGCGGACGCCTGGGGCTGCGAGCCCCACCACCCCGGAGGCAAGACGGTCTGGGCGGACTGCCTCTGGCGGGGCGAAGCGGCCCGTTGAAAGAGGGCGAGCCGCTGGACCGGAAGCTACCGACCTGTGTGCCGCAGCGGGCGGTGCCTCACGGTGTCCGGAAGCCGCGGAACGTCACGGTTCTGCGGGGCTCGAAGCCGAGGCGGTCGTAGAGGGCCCTCGCCCCCGTGTTCGTCTCCGCGACGTGCAGGAACGGGCGTTCGTCGCGGGAGCGGATGCGGGAGACGAGCGTGTTCACCAGGCGGGCGGCGTGGCCCCGGCCGCGTGCCTCGGGGGCCGTGCAGACCGCGCTGATCTCCGTCCAGCCCGGCGGACGCAGCCGTTCGCCCGCCATCGCGACCAGGGTGCCGCCCTCGCGGACGCCCAGGTAGGTGCCGAGCTCCCGGGTGCGGGGCCAGAACGGTCCCGGCTGTGTCCGCGCGGTCAGTGCGAGCATCTCCGGGACGTCGGCCGCGCCCAGTTCGACCACGCCGGTGTCCGGCTGCGCGGGGCCGCGGGCGCCGGTCCAGATCAGTTGCCGACCGTCGAGGACGAACACCGGCTCCCAGTCCCGAGGCGGCGTCGCCGGGCAGCTGAACAGGTCGGCGAACGCGCCACGGCCGAGCAGCCGGGCCAGGTCGGCCCAGTCCGCCGGGCCGGGACCGGACGGTGGCGCGGCGAAGGTCGCGACCTCCGGCAGGTAGGTGGCGGCCCGGCCGGTGCGGCGCGCCAGGTGGGCGTGACGGCCGCGCAGCGACTCGCCCACCGGATCGTCGAGTACGGCGGTGGCGTGTCCCTTGGGCATGGTGTGTCCGCGCCTCACCTTTCCGGGGTCCGGTGCTGGTCCGGGGCCGTCCGCGGACCGGCCTGGCGGGGCCGGTGCGCCGACGGCGTCCGTCCGCCCGATCATCGCATCTCGGACAGGCCCTCCAGCCGGGTGCCTCATCCGCGGCTCCCGGCCACGGCCGACAGGCCGCACCTCCCGGGCGATCGATCAACACGCCGAGGGCTCAGCGGCAGCGTCACCCCGTGCCGCAGGTGTAGATTTCCGCCGACCGGGTTGACATGTTCAGAGCCGTTTCGGTGTCCTGAGAGCGCTCTCACCGCGGCCCGGCGGGCAGGGCCGTTCCCCCCAGCCGCCTCCGACGCGGCTCTGCCCGGACGCCGTCACGGTGCGGGCGCGGGTCCCGCCGCCACGGCGTCCGTACGGAGGCCGAGCAGGGAACGGGACCATGAGACTGACTCGCTTGTTGTCGGGCGTCGCCGGATGCGCGCTCTCCGGCGTCCTCGCCGCCGGGCTCTTCCTCACCTCCGCCGGATCCGCCGACGCGGCCCAGACCGGGCTGCGGGCCGCCGACCCGAGCGTGATCCGGGTCGGCAGCACCTACATCTCGGTGCAGTCGACCGGCGGCGGCATCGCCGTGCGCCAGGCGTCCTCGACGGCCGCGCTGGACTCGGCCACCGCCCGGCAGGTCTGGTCGGACACCCGGGGTCTCGGCGAGGTCTGGGCACCGGAACTCGTCCGGGACGGCGGCCGCTACTACATCTACTTCACCGCGGGCAGCGGAGCGGCCCACCGGATGTACGTGATCAGTTCCGCAAGCCCGGACAGCGGATACGGCGCGGAACAGAAACTGGCCCTCCCCGACGACAAGTGGGCCATCGACGGCACCCTGTTCACCTTCAACGGGCAGCGCTGGTTCGTCTGGTCCGGCTGGGCCGGTGACACCAACGTCGAGCAGAACCTCTACATCGCCCGGATGAGCGATCCCGCCACGCCGACCGGCGCGCGGTACGTCATCTCGCAGCCGCGCGAGAGCTGGGAGCGGGTGGTCGGCAACCCGTACATCAACGAGGGGCCGGAGGCGATCAAGGACCCGAACGGGCAGCTGCACATCGTGTACTCCGCGAACGGCAGCTGGAGCGACCAGTACTGCCTCGCCGACCTCCGTCTCCGGTCCGGCGGCGACCCGACGTACGTATGGGACTGGTACAAGTCCAACGGCTGCCTCTTCGGCTCCAACCGCGCCACGATGATGTCCGGCTGGGACCCCACCCTCAACGTCAACGGCCCCGGGCACCACAGCTTCGTCCTGCTCGACGGCGACATCAGCACCAGCCCGCCCGCCGGACCCACGTTCCCCCTGATGTTCCACGCCGTCCCCAAGGGCACCCCGTACTCCTGGGACAACCGTTACTGGTACACCGGCTCGTTCTGCTGGTGGGGCAACACCACCTACAGCCGCGCCAACGTGCCCGGTTCCACCACCGACACCGGGTGGAGCCTGAAGTTCTTCGAGTGACGGCGGCGTCGGAGGGGGCCGCGCAGCCGCCCATGGCGGGCTGCGCGGCCCCCGCGGACTGCCCCGTCGTCCCGCACCCGCGTCCATAGGGGCATCAACTTCATTCCTCCCGGACGGTGTTCAAGCCGGACACGCGGAGCGAAGCACCCGTCCTGGGCACTGAACTAGTTGAAACCTTGTACTGTCCTGACTGGCAATCACCGACTCGGTCGTTGACTCGATCACTGACTCGACCCATTCGATCGTCGACGCGATCACCGGGACGCCCGCGCGGTCATCTGCCACCGCGCCCGGACGTCCCGGCCGGTGGACGCGCCGCCGCAGACCGCCAGCCCGCTGCCGCGCAGGACAGAAGGGCGAGTGCGCAGACCACGTAGGAGGAGTCCCGCGCGTGCACCCTCTCACCGAAGCCGACCCCGGCCGGATCGGCCGCTACCGCCTCACCAGCCGTCTCGGGGAGGGCGGCATGGGCATCGTCTACTTCGGCAGCACCCCCGGCGGCCGCCCTGTCGCGATCAAGGTCGTCAGCGGCCGCATCCAGCACGCGGACGGCGCCCTGGAGCGGTTCCGCCGCGAGGTGCGGGCCCTGAGCACGGTACGCAGCGCCTACAGCGCCTCGCTGATCGACTGCGAACTGGACTCTCCGCCCTACTGGTTCGCCACCGAGTACGTGCCCGGCAGCACGCTGGACGCCGCCGTGCAGCAGTTCGGCGCTCTGCCGGTGCCGTTGAGCTTCGGGCTCATGGCGGCACTCGCCGAGGGGCTGTCCGACATCCATGTCCACGGCATCCTGCACCGCGACGTCAAACCGCAGAACATCATCCTGTCGCCCGTCGGCCCGCAGCTCATAGACTTCGGCATCGCACGGCACGACGACCAGACCGCGCTCACCCAGGTGGGCCAGGTCGCCGGAACCCCCGGCTTCATGTCCCCCGAGGCACTGAAGGGCGAAGCGGTGGGACCCGCCGCCGACGTGTTCTCGCTGGGCGCCACCCTGGCCTACGCCGCCACGGGCCGGGCCCCCTACGGCGAGGGATCCTCGCCCGCGGTCTCCTACCGTGTCGTCCACGGCACCCCCGATCTCGAAGGGGTCGACCCGCACCTGGCCGAGGTGATCGCCGCCTGCCTGGACCGGGACCCCGCCCGCCGGCCGACCCCGGCCGAGATCCTCGAGGCGTGCCAGCCCCACGCGTCCCTGCTGGAGGATCCCGCCTACCGCCGGATCGCCGCCACCCCCGGGGAGCACGACGCGGCCCTGGTCCCGGGCGCCTGGCCCACGGATCCGGACGCCACCTCGGTGCTCGCTCCCGGCTCGGCGACTCCGGCGACCCCCGCTTTCGGGTACCCCCCGCAGGGGGCGACGCCCACCGACGTCCTCCCGTCCGCCGGGCCGCACGGGACGTACTTCGCCGCGAGTCGGCCGACGGAGACCGGAACGGACCCGCGGACGGGCGACCACGCCTCCGCCGGAGCGCCCGTCCGCGGTCTGCGCGGCAAGAGCCTCTGGTGGATCGGCGGAGCCGTGGCCGCGGGTGCCGTCACGGCGGGCCTGCTGGTCCTGCATCCCTGGCAGGACGGACAGCACGACGCGCGCGCCGGCGGCGGGGCGCACGCCACGTCCTCCCGGGCCGACGCCACACCGGCCGGGAAGACGCTGCCCCCGTCGGAATCACCGTCCCCCTCCCCGTCCGCTCCCGACACCTCCCCGTCGGACACCCCCTCGGACACCCCGGCGGACCCTCCGGCGGAGAAGGACTTCGACGCACCCCTGAACCTGGAGCCCGGCGCGGAGGCCGTGGCGGCGAGGATCAGCCTCGTCTTCCAGCGGGACGGCAACCTCGTCGCCTACGACGAGAACAACCAGGCCCGCTGGAGCACCGACACCAGCGGCAAGGGCGCCCTCGCCGCGTTCCAGCCCGACGGCAACCTCGTGGTGTACGACGCCGAGCACAACGCGGTGTGGGCGAGCAACACTCCGGGCCACCCCACCGCACGGCTGATCCTGCAGAGCGACGGGAACATCACGATCATGGACGGCTCGACCGTCCTCTGGGCGGCGAACACGCAGCACTGAGCCGGGCGGCCGGCAGCCGCGGCCACCGGTCCTCCATCAGCGGGTGCGTCACCAGCCCGTCATCAGCAGGTGGTTGAGCAGCAGCGCGAGCACCGCCTGGGCGGTGAGCCAGACACGGGGACGGTCGAGGAACGCGCCCGACGCGAGGAGCCACATCGCGAAGGGCAGCCAGATGCGTTCCGTCTCCGCCTTGCTCATCCCGGAGAGGTCGGCGACCAGCAGGGCGAGCAGGGCGGCGGCCACGAGGAAGGCGAGGCGCACGGCGTCGCGGTCCACGGAACCGGGCCGCGGCAGGACGGTCCCGGAACCGGTCTGCGGCACCGAGGCCCCGGTGCGCCGCGGCAGCAGCACGGCCCCGGCGCGCCGCAGCCCCGCCGCCGTCGCCAGGCCCGTGATCAGGACCGTGCACGCGAGGTTGGCCCACACCCAGTACCCGTACGGCCGTACGCCTCCCGCGCCCTGCCCGTACCGGGTCACCAGCAGCCGGTACGCCTCCCACCAGTCGAACCCGGCGAGCGTGAACACCGCCGGGACGACGGCCGCTCCGGCGAGGAGGACGACCGGCAGCACCGGCCGCTCCCGCACCCCGCGCCGCCCCAGCCACAGCACCGCCGCGCCGATCAGCGCGACGAGCGTGAGGCCGTAGGAGAGGTGGCAGGTCAGGCCGAACAGCAGCCCGGCCGCCCCGGCCGCCGCCAGGGAACCCCTGGTCACGGCCAGTGCGAGCAGCGCCACCGACCACGCCGCCACCGCCGCGAAGTACGCGTCCGCCGACGTGCCCAGCCACACCGCGGCCGGTGCCAGGACCAGGAAGGGGGCCGCGCGCCGGGCCAGGTGCTCGCCTGCCAGGGCACGGACGGCGACCAGCACCGCCACGCACGCCGTCGCGCCCACCGTGACGCACCAGGTGCCGGCCCAGCCGCCGCCCCGCAGCCCGATCCGGTCCAGCAGGACGAAGGTGAGGGTGGCGGCCGGCGGATGGCCGGCGACATGGGCGGGCCAGTGGCCGGGGGACTGGATCAGGATGTGGTGGGTGAAGTCCCGCACGGTGGCCGGGATGTCGTGGAAGCGGTCGATGACCTGGAGGTACTCGTTGTGGGTGGTGAGACGGACGGCGATGCCGCGCTGCCAGCCGTCGATCAGGGCCAGGCCGACGATCCAGGCCAGTGACGTGGCCCAGGCCGCCGGGAGCAGGGCCCGCCAGGACAGCCGGGCGGCGAGGACGGGACCGTACGTCACGGTGGCGGCCGCGACGAGTACGGCCGCCGGGGTGCCGGGACCCAGATGCGGTCCCCAGGACGCCGCCAGCGGCGGCCAGCCGACGAAGAGCGTGTGAGCGGTGTGCTGGATGTGGCGGCCGATCAGGACGGCCGCCGTCACCAGCACGGCGGCGGCCGCGACGGCGTACAGATCACGGCGGAGACGGCGCGCGACGAGGATGCCGGAGCGCGGGGCACGTTCCTCGGCGGAGGACGGGGAAGGCAGAGTGCGGGTCACACCGGCACGCTAGGCCGACCGGACCGCGGCAGCCCGCGCTCCGGGCCGGACGTCAGCGTTTCGTCACAGGTCGCGGGGCCCTCCCGGCCGGTTCGCGGGCCTACGGTCGGCCCATGCGAGACGATCCGCGACTCCCCTTCTCCCCCCGTTTCTGGCGCAGCCCCCTGCGCGGCCCCTGGTTCACCTCGGTCCTGGGCCTCGTCCTGCTCGTCGGCATCACCGTGCTGTTCGTGACGGGCCTGGCCTCCTACGCCGCCTACAACCCGGGCCTGTCCCCGGTGAACGACAAGACACCGGACAAGGGGATCCTCGGCTTCTACCTCTTCGCCTGGCCGACGCACCCGTACTGGCTCTACCGGCTCACCCAGGGCGTCCACGTCACGCTCGGCATCACCCTGATCCCCGTCCTGCTGGCCAAGCTGTGGTCGGTGGTGCCGAGGCTGTTCACGCTGCCGCCGGCCCGTTCCCTCGCCCACGCCCTGGAACGGCTCTCCCTGCTGCTGCTCGTCGGGGGCGGCCTGTTCGAGTTCGTGACCGGCGTCCTGAACGTCCAGCTCGACTACGTCTTCCCGGGCTCCTTCTACCCGCTGCACTTCTACGGCGCGTGGGTGTTCTTCGCCGCCTTCACGGCCCACGCGCTGCTGAAGACGCCCATGGCGCTGCGCAATGTGCGGCGCCTGCGGGAGGAGAGGAACGTCGGGGAGGAGAAGGACGTCCGGGAGGAGAGGGACGAGCTGGTGTCCCCGGACCCCGCCGAGCCCACCGTCTCCCGGCGCGGCGCGCTGTGGTCCGTCGGCGGCGGCTCGCTGCTGCTGTTCCTGACCACGGCCGGCCGCAGCTTCGACGGGCTGCGCGGCACCGCCCTCCTCGCACCGCACGGCGGGGCCGACCCGGCCACCGGCCCGAACGGCTTCCAGATCAACAAGACCGCCGTGTACGCCGGTATCGACCCGGTGGAGACGAGCGAGGACGCCTGGCGGCTCGTCGTCACCGGACGCACCGGCACGGTCCGCCTCAGCCGGGCCCAGCTCGCCGGACTCCCCCTGCACAGTTCGGCGTTGCCCATCGCCTGCGTCGAGGGCTGGTCGACGTCCGACCAGTGGTGGCGCGGCGTACGGCTGCGCGACCTCGCCGCGCTCGTCGGCCACGACGGCGATCCCCCGGACCTGCTCGTCGAGTCCCTCCAGCGGCACGGCGCCTTCCGCCGTGCGGCCCTGCGCGCCAACCAGGTCGCCGACCCGCGCTCCCTGCTCGCCCTGTACGTCAACGGCGAGGACCTGTCCCCCGACCACGGCCACCCGGCCCGGATCATCGTGCCGGCCGCGCCCGGCGTGCTGAACACCAAGTGGGTGGCCCGGCTGACGTTCGGAGACCTGTGATGCCCCGCCCGCACCCGCCCCGCGCGCGCCGCGCGCCCCGCCTGCCCCGTCTGCCGGGGCTGCGGCGGATTCCTGTCGGGAATCCCTTCCAGCTCCTGCTGCTCGGCGCCTCGTTCGCTCCGGCCGCCTACGCGGGCGTACGACTGCTCGAAGACGACTGGTTCGGCGTGGCCCTGTGGATCGTGGGGGCGGCGCTGCTCCACGACCTCGTCCTGCTGCCCCTGTACGCGGCGGCGGACCGAGCCGTCGCGGGACGGCTCGGTCCGCGGACGATGTACCTGCGGGTCCCGGCCGCCCTCTCCGGGCTGCTGCTCCTGGTCTGGTTCCCGCTGATCAGCGGCACGGTCGACCGGCGCTACCGGTCGGCCACGGGCCTGTCGCCGGACGGCTTCACGGCCCGCTGGCTGCTGATCACCGCCGTCCTCTTCGGCGGTTCCGCGTTGCTGCTGGCGCTACGGCTGCTGCGGGTGCCGCGGCTGCGCAGGGCGAGGAAGTGACGGCCGCCGGCCGACCACCGGCCGGCCGGCTCCCACCCCCGGGCGTACCGCAGCAGGGCCGGGGTGCCGAGCCGTGCCCACGGGAAGGGCGCGCCCGCGCCGGTGCCGACCGAGGCGAGAGCGTGGGCGTGGACGGGGGAGCGGGCGTCGGTGAGCTGGACGTGCAGGCGCTCGTCGACGTCCACCGGCGCGGTCTCGGCCAGCAGCAGTCCCCGCGGACGCAGGAGCCCGGCCACCCGGTCGAGGAGCGCCGCAGGGTCACCCCCGATGCCGATGTTGCCGTCCATCAGCAGGACGGTGTCCCAGCGGCCCTCGCCCGGCAGCGGCTCGAACACCGAGCGCCGCAGCGCCCGCCCTCCGAGCCGTTCCGTGTGTTCGACCGCGGCCTCGCTCACGTCGACGCCGAGGGTGGTCCGCCCCCGCGCGGCCAGTTCCGCGACCAGCCGCCCCGGACCGCAGCCGATGTCCAGCACGGTGCCCTCGCAGCGATCCAGCACGTCCCGGTCGACCGGGTCCGCACGCGCGCACCACCGTTCCACCTCCAGCGGCAGCAGCCAGCCGTCGGTACGGCGCAGGAACAGGGGGCCGCGGCCGGTGCGCAGGGCCGCCGCGTAGGAGTCGGCGGCGGCCCACGGGGGGACGGCAGCACTCGTGGGAATGGTGGTGCTCGTAGGGACGGTTGTACTCGTGGGGACGGTGGCGCCCGGGGGGACCGTGGTGCTCATCGGCGGCCCGCCGCCGTCGTGTACCGGGCCAGGCATCCGGCGAACCGGCTGCCCGGGGCCAGGGCGGCGACCGCGTGGGCGTCGGCGGCGGTGTCGACGTCCCGGAGCCGGGGCAGGTCCCGCACCCGCAGGCCGGCCCGGACGAGCCGGTCCCGCTGGACCGCCCCGGTCACCGGCGTCGACATCGGCACACCCCGTACCAGCGCGGGATCGGGCTCGGCCAGCCCGAGAGCCCAGAACCCGCCGTCCTCGGCGGGGCCCCAGTACGCGTCGCAGTCCGCGAAGTCGACGGTGAGCAGGCCGGGCGTCACCTGCGGGGTGTCCATGCCGATCAGCAGGGCCGGGCCGGAGCAGTGCGAGAAGGCGTCCGCCAGCCGCTCGTCGAGACCGCCCGCGCACTGGGGCACGACCTCGAAGCCGGGCGGCAGCCAGTCACCCGGGGAACCGTCCAGGACGAGGACCCGCCGTGCGGCCGGGACGGCGGCGACCGCCCGCAGGGTGTCGGCGAGGGCGGCCTCCGCGAGCCGGGCCGCCTCCACGGGGGTGAACGGCGGGGTGAGCCGGGTCTTGACCCGGCCCGGCAGCGGCTCCTTGGCGATCACCAGCAGCGTGGTCACCGGGCGCTCCCCTCACGGACGGTCGCGTCCGCGCGCACCTCGCGGACCGGTGCCGGCTCCTCCCGGAGAACACGGCTCATGTCCCGTACCGCCTGCCAGGTGCCCCGCCAGGTGCCCGTCACCTTCGAGGCGCCGGTGCGCGGCAGATACGGCACGTCGTGCTCGGTGATCCGCCAGCCCGCGTCCGCCGCGCGCACCACCATCTGCAACGGGTAGCCGCTGCGCCGGTCGCCGAGGCCGAGGGCGAGCAGCGGCGCCCGGCGGGCGGCCCGCAACGGACCGAGGTCGTGCAGGGGCAGGCCGGTGCGGCCGCGCAGCAGCCGGGCGAGGGCCAGGTTGCCCGCGCGGGCGTGGACGGGCCAGGCGCCCCGGGCGCGCGGCCGGCGGCGTCCGAGGACCAGGTCGGCCGTGCCCGCGCGGATCTCGTCGACGAAGGGCACCAGCAGTGACGGGTCGAGGGAGGCGTCGCAGTCGCAGAAGCAGACGACCTCCGCGTCGGCGGCCGTCAGCCCCGCGTGACAGGCCGCGCCGAAACCCCGGCGCGGTTCGTGCACCACGGTCGCGCCGAGCGCGCGGGCGATCCCGGCCGAGCCGTCGGTGGAACCGTTGTCGACCACGAGGGCCCGCCAGCCGTCCGGGACGCGCGCGAGGACCCAGGGCAGTGCCTCGGCCTCGTTCAGACACGGAAGGACGATGTCGACGTCTGAGGGGGATGAAAGGGTCACGGCGTTCACCCTACGAACACGAGGGGTACATATCGGACTTCGGCTCCTTACGGAACGCTGACGTCGGAGGCCGGCGGGGCCCGGGAGGCGGTGCGCCACGCGGCGGGGTGCCAGGCTGGGGGCATGCAGCAGCCGTACCAGCCCCACCAGCCGTACGAGCCCCAGGGGCCGCCGGACGCGGACCGTTCCGCGCGGGTCCTGGTCGTCGACGACGACCCGACCGTCGCCGAGGTGGTCGCCGGATACCTCGACCGCGCGGGTCACCTCGTGGACCGGGCCGGCGACGGGCCGACCGCCCTCGCGCGGGCCGCCGAACACCGGCCCGATCTCGTGGTACTGGACCTGATGCTGCCCGGCATGGACGGCCTCGAGGTGTGCCGGCGGCTGCGCGGCCAGGGCCCCGTGCCGGTCATCATGCTGACGGCCCGCGGCGACGAGGAGGATCGCATCCTCGGCCTGGAGGTCGGCGCCGACGACTACGTCACCAAGCCGTTCAGCCCACGCGAACTGGTGCTGCGCGTGGAGTCCGTACTGCGCCGCTCCCGGCCCGGCACGAGCACCGGCAACGGCACGCGTACGCTCCGGGCGGCCGGACTCGCCGTCGATCCCACCGCCCGCCGTGCCACCCGCGACGGCACCGAACTCGCCCTCACCCTGCGCGAGTTCGACCTGCTCTCGTTCTTCCTGCGCCACCCCGGCAGGGCGTTCAGCCGGGAGGACCTGATGCGCGAGGTGTGGGGCTGGGACTTCGGCGATCTGTCGACCGTCACCGTCCATGTCCGCCGGCTGCGCGGCAAGGTCGAGGACGACCCGGCCCGGCCCCGCCTGATCCGGACCGTGTGGGGCGTCGGCTACCGCTTCGAACCGGGTGGTGAGTGACCGTGCGCGACACCCTGCTGATCGCCCTGTACGCCTTCGCCGGCGCCGCCGTCACCGGCCTCGCCGGGGCGGGCGTGCTGCGGCTGGTCCGGCGCCGCTCGCTGACCGCCTCGCTCGGCGTGGTCGCCGCGGTCGGTGTGCTGGCCATGCTCGCGGGCACGCTGACCGTCGCCTGGGCGATGTTCCTGTCCCCGCACGACCTCACCGTGGTGACGACCGTCGTCGCCATGGCGGCCGTCGTCTCGCTGGCCACCGCGCTGCTGCTGGGCCGCTGGGTCGTCGCCCGCAGCCGCGAACTCGCCGCCGCCGCACGCTCGTTCGCCGAGGGCAGGTTCGCCGCGCCGCACGGGCCGGCCACCGCCGAACTGGAGGCGGTGAGCCGTGAGCTGGCCGCCACCAGCGCGAGGCTGGCCGAGTCCCGGGAACGGGAGCGCGCGCTGGAGACCTCCCGGCGCGAGCTCGTCGCCTGGATCTCCCACGACCTGCGCACCCCGCTGGCCGGACTGCGCGCCATGGCGGAGGCCCTGGAGGACGGGGTGGCCGCCGATCCCGGCCGGTACCTCCGGCAGATCCGCACCGAGGTCGAACGCCTCGACGGCATGGTGGGCGACCTGTTCGAGCTCTCCCGCATCCACGCGGGCACGCTCCCGCTGACGTACACCCGGATCTCGCTGTACGACCTGATCGGCGACGCCCTCGCGGGCGCGGACCCGCTCGCCAGGGAACACGGTGTGCGGCTCGTCGGCGACGGGGTGGAGCCGGTGCCCGTGGAGGTCGACGGCAGGGAGATGAGCCGGGTCCTGGGCAACCTCCTGGTCAACGCCATCCGCCGGACCCCGGCCGACGGAACGGTCGCGGTCGCCGCGGAACGCTCGCCGGAGGGCGTGGTGGTGTCGGTGACGGACGGCTGCGGCGGCATCCCCGAGGAGGACCTGCCGCGCGTCTTCGACACCGGCTGGCGCGGCACGCACGCCCGGACGCCTCCGGCGGGTGCGGGGCTCGGCCTCGCCATCGTCCGGGGGATCGTGGAGGCGCACCGGGGACGGGCCACCGTGCACAACATCCCCGGCGGCTGCCGCTTCGAGGTGCTCCTCCCCACCCCGGCGTCCTGAACAGGCCACCCCACCGCCCCTCCCGCCCCACACCCCTGCGCTGCGGCCCCGGCCGTTGTGTCGCTGGGGGCGGCGATCCCGGCCGTTGTGTCGCTGGGGGTGTCGGTCCTGGCTGTGGTCCCACCGGGTGGTCCGGCTCGGCGCCGTTGTACCGGGGCTTTCGGCGTGGGCCGGGGGCCGCCGGGCTGTCCGGGGCCGGTCACCGGGTCGGTGGCCGGCCGTCCCGCATTCCCGCCCGTGCGAACTCCGCCATGCCCTCGCCGAACCCGGTCTCCGGCTTCCAGCCCAGCTCGGCCCGCAGCCGTGAGGAGTCCGCGGTGATGTGCCGGACGTCCCCGAGCCGGTACTCGCCGGTGACGACCGGCGCGGGCCCGCCGCATTCGGCGGCCAGCGCCCGCGCCATCTCCCCGACGGTGTGCGGCTCGCCGCTGCCGGTGTTGTACGCGGTGAGCGTCCCCGGCGCGGAACCCGCCTCCAGCGCCACGGCGTTGGCCGCCGCGACATCGCGCACATGGACGAAGTCGCGGCGCTGCCGCCCGTCCTCGAAGACGCGGGGAGCCTCGCCCCGGGCGAGTGCGGACCGGAAGAAGGACGCGACCCCGGCGTACGGGGTGTCCCGGGGCATCCGGGGGCCGTACACGTTGTGGTAGCGCAGCGACACCGCCGAGCCGCCCGTCGCGCGGGCCCACGCGGCCGCGAGGTGCTCCTGGGCGAGCTTGGTGGCGGCGTACACGTTGCGCGGATCCGGCGGGGCGTCCTCGCCGACCAGGCCGGGGGAGAGGGCGTCCCCGCAGCGCGGGCAGAGCGGCTCGAAGCGTCCGGCGTCCAGATCGGCGGCGGTCCGCGGCCCGGGCCTCACCACCCCGTGCCGCGCGCACACGTGGCGTCCCTCGCCGTAGACCACCATCGACCCCGCCAGTACGAGGCGCCGTACCCCGGCCTCCGCCATCGCGGAGAGCAGGACGGCGGTGCCGAGGTCGTTGCGGGAGACGTACTCCGGCGCGTCGGCGACCCCGTCACCGAGCCCCACCATCGCCGCCTGATGGCACACCGCGTCGGCTCCGGCGAGGGCCCGGGCCACGGCGACGGGGGCGCGCACATCGGCACCGGGGTCCTCCCGGACGTCGTACACGACCGGCTCATGCCCCCGCTCCCGCAGCACGTCGACGACATGGGACCCGATGAACCCGGCACCGCCGGTGACCAGTACACGCATACGGCCACGCTAGGGCCGCCGGTCCGCCGGACACCGCGACCTGCCGGGCACGTCACCACTCCGTAAGACGTGACGGAAGGCGTCACGGAAGATGCCACGGACGATGTCACGGGCGCGTCGGACCCGGACAAATCGCCCCGCGCGCGAGACGCTGCCCGCCATGAACGCATCCCCATCGCCCTCGTCGTCTCCCTACCGCTTCGACGACCTCACCGCCCTCTTCGTCAACTGCACCCTCAAACCGTCACCCGAGCGCAGCCACACCCAGGGCCTGGTCGACCGGAGCCGGGCCGTCATGGACGCCCACGGCGTCACCACGGACGTGATCCGGGCCGTCGACCACGACATCGCCACCGGCGTCTACCCGGACATGACCGAACACGGCCGGGCCACCGACGTGTGGCCGCAGCTCTACGAGCGGGTCCTGGCCGCGGACATCCTGGTGCTGGCCGGGCCGATCTGGCTGGGCGACAACAGCTCGGTGACGAAACAGGTGATCGAGCGCCTCTACAGCTGTTCCGGACTGCTCAACGAGCAGGGCCAGTACGCCTATTACGGCCGGGTGGGCGGATGCCTGATCACCGGCAACGAGGACGGCGTCAAGCACTGCGCCATGAACGTCCTCTACAGCCTCCAGCACCTCGGCTACACCATCCCGCCCCAGGCGGACGCCGGCTGGATCGGTGAGGTGGGCCCCGGACCGTCCTACCTGGACCCCGGCTCGGGCGGCCCGGAGAACGACTTCACCAACCGCAACACCGCGTTCATGACCTGGAACCTGATGCACTTCGCGGCCCTCCTCAAACGTTCCGGAGGCGTCCCTGCCCACGGCAACCAGCGCGCGCAGTGGGACGCGGGCTGCCGCTCCGACGCCCCCAACCCCGACCACCGCTGAGCCCCCGACCACCGCTGAGCCCCCGTCCGCCGCCACGCCGCCCATCCGCCGCCGACCCGCCCGGAGAAACATGGGGGTCGCTTCCCCATGCACCCGACCCGCCCCGTGTACCAGTATCGGAACCGGCAGGAGGCCGGCTCGCGGGACAGCGGAGGAGGGACGGCGGTGGCGGAGGACACCGGGCGGGACGGGCAGGAGCGGAACGGGCAAGGGCGTGACGGGCAGGGGCAGGACGGGGTTTCGCCGCAGGTGGGGGAGCGGTGGTGGGAGGCCGGGCTGGTCGGAGGGGGCCGGGGCGGTACGCGGCCGGACTGGGCGGCGCTGGCCGAGCAGGTGTGGGCCACGGCGGCCCCCCGGCAGGCCCCGGCTCCCGAGCGTGACTACCCGGGGCTGACCGGTTTCGCGTGGGTGCTGCGTCCCTTCACCGACCTCGCCGGACGGCGGCTGGAGCGCCGGCTGTCGCCCCGGGCGCGTTCCCTCGTCGACCTCGCCGCCGTCCGCGGGGACCTGGAGCGGCAGCTCGGCGGGCGGCTGGCGCGGGCCGCCGCCCGGGCGCTGGTGCTGGAGCTGTACGAGGCCCGGACGGCCGGCCGGCTCACCGGCGACGACTCCCGGGCCCGGTTCCGCGACTTCCTCGGCCGCACCGCGTCCCGGCGCGGCCTCGCCGACCTGCTCGCCGGACGGCCGGTGCTGGCGCGGATCCTGGGCCGGACCGCCCTCGACACCTCCGACGCCCTGGCCGAGGCACTGGAACGGCTGGCCGACGACCGGGCCCGGCTGGCCGCCGGACTCCTGGCGGACCGCCCCGTCCCGGGGCCGCTCGTCGGCGTCGAGCCCGGAGCCGGTGACGGCCACCGCGGCGGCCGGAGCGTGATGCTGCTGCGCTTCGCCGACGGCACCCGCCTGGTGTACAAACCGCGCCCCCTCGCCGCACACCGCCACTTCAACGACCTGGTCGACTGGTACAACCGGCTGCCCGGCGCCGTCCGCCTGCGCACCCTGCGCCTCCTCGACCGCGGCGCCTACGGCTGGGTCGAGTTCGTCGCCGCCCGCCCCTGCGCCCACCCCGGTGAGATCGAGACGTTCTACCGGCGCCAGGGCGCCCTGCTGATGCTGCTGCACCTGCTCGACGGCACCGACCTGCACCACGAGAACCTGATCGCCGCAGGCGCCCATCCCGTCCTGGTCGACGTGGAGACCCTGTTCCACCCCCCGCTGCCGGGCAACGACGGCACCGACGACCCCGCCGCCCGCGCCCTGCACGACTCGGTGTACCGCGTCGGACTCCTGCCCCAGCTGCTGGTCGGCGACCACAGCGCACTGGACGTCTCCGGCGTCGGCGGCGGCACCGACGCCGTGTCACCCCTGCCGAGGGCCGACTGGGAGGACGCCGGAACGGACCGTATGCGCCTGGTACGCAGGGCCGGCCGGTTCGGAGAGTCCGCCAACCGGCCGCGCCTCGCCGACGGCGGCCCCGCCGAACCGGGCGCCCACATCGAGGCGCTGTGCGCCGGGTTCCGCGCCGGGTACTCGGCCGTCAGCGCCGGAGCCAACGAACTGCTGCACGGCAGCGGCCTGCTGGAGGCGTTCACCGAGGACGACGTACGTGTCGTGGTACGTCCCACCTGGACGTACGCCATGCTGCTCGACGAGTCGACCCACCCCGATCTGCTGAAGGACGCCAACGACCGGCAGCGGTTCCTGGAGACCCTGCGCACCGAACTCCTCGGCACCGCCCTCGCACCCGGACTCGTCGACGAGGAGATCGCCCAGCTGTGGGCGGGTGACGTGCCCCTGTTCACCACGCGCCCCGGCGACGACCGGCTGCGGGGCGCCCCCGGGCGGCCGCCCGCGGGGCGCACCGGCGGACCGGGCATCCGGCGGGTCACCGCCAAGCTCACCGCCCTGGACGCCGTCGACCGCCAGGACCAGGAGTGGATCGTCCGCGCGGCCATGGCGACGACCTCCCGGACCCCCGCGCACCGCCCCGCCGAAGGGCGCCGCGTCCGTACGGCGGACCGCGCGCCGGAGCCGGAGCGGCTGCTGTCCGCGGCCCGCTCCCTCGGGGACCGGCTGGTCTCCCTCGCCTACCACGACGGGACGCGCAGCAACTGGATCGGCCTGGAACTCCTGGACGACCGCTACTGGCGGATCGGCCCGATGCCCGCCGACCTGGCGGGCGGCTACACCGGACCGGCCCTGTTCCTCGCCCAGCTGGCGGCGCTCACCGGGGTGGCGCACTACGCGGAGGCCGCCCGTGCGGCCCTCGCCCCGGTACCGGGACTGCTCGACGCGCTGGACGCCCGGCCCGCCGACCTCGGCACGCTCGGCTCGGGAGCCTTCTCCGGCCTCGGCGGCATCGCGTACGCGCTCACCGAGACGGCGCGGCTGCTGGACGACCCGGAGATCGGCTCCTGGGCCGCCGCCACCCTGCGGCTGGTCCGCGCGGCCACCCGGTCCGAGGACGAACTCGGCCTCGCCACCGGCGCGGCCGGAGGGCTCGCCGCCCTGCTCGCGGCAGACGAGGCCGGCCACGGCACCGCCACGGACGGGGACCGGGAGAACCGGCGGGCCGCCCGCGCCTGCGCCGACCGGCTCGCCGCCGCCGATCCCGCCCGCCTGGGCGGGGACTTCACCACCGGTGCCGCCGGAATCGGCTGGGCCCTGCTGCGGTTCGCCGACTCCGTCGAGGCCGCCGACGACGGTACGGGCGGGGGTGGCGCGGAGAGCGGGGACGGCGCGTGCGGCGCGCGGTACCGGTACGCGGGGCTGGCCGCGCTGCGGGCCGCCGTACGCCACCGGCCGGACGGCGGCACCGGGGCGGGCACGGACACCGGGGCGCGGACCGGAGCGGGGGCCGGAGCGGACGTTCCTGCCGGCAGCGGTACGTCCGCCGTGCCCGCCGACGCCCGGGCCTCGGCCTGGTGCCGGGGCCGCACCGGTATCGCGCTGGCGGTGCTGGACGCCCCGGGCGCGCTCGACGACCCGCTCCTCGCCGACTGGTCCCGGGCGACCGCCGACGCGCTGGGCCGGGGCCGCGTCGCCCCGGACGACAGCCTCTGCCACGGCGAGGCCGGGGTCTGTGAACTCCTCGGACACGCCGCACTCCCGCAGGGCCGCCCGCACTGGATCCGCCGCGCCGGAGCGCTCCTCGCCTCCGCCGAGGAGACCGGGGCCCGCAGCGGCGCCCCCGACGCGGTCCCGCACCCCGGCCTGCTCACCGGCCTCGCCGGAATCGGGCACGGACTCCTGCGGGCCGGGTTCCCGGACCACGTGCCGTCGCTGCTCCTGCTGCGTACCCGCTGCCCGGGACCCGGCCCCGGAGGCGGTCCCGGATGACCCCGGTCCGGCCGCCCCGGCCGCTCCGACCACGCCGCGTCACGGCGCACGCGTCGCGCATCACGCGTCACCGGTGACACGTGACACATGACGCACGGTGCACGGCACGTGTGACCGGCACCCCGTACCCCACACCCTCCGCACCCCGTACTCCCGCACACCCCGTACTCCCGCACACCCCGTACTCCCGCACACCCCGGCACTGCCGAACGGCCAGGTACCCGCGCACCAGGGCTCGGTACGACCCACACCCGGAAGCGAAGGACGGCGAGGATCATGCAGATCAGTGACACGGTCAAGTACACCGACGGCAACATCCCCGCGGAGACCGCCGCCCAGGACCACCCGCTGGGCGAGGCGAGGCTCGGCTCGACCGGCACGCTGGGACTGCGCAGCCGGCTTCTCAGGGCGGCCGGCCACGGCCCGATCGACACTCCTGACCTCCCCTACACCACCGGTACCTTCCTGCAGGCATGAACGGGAGACGCTGCCGCCGCCCGGTCCCGCACCGCAGGTGACACAGGCTCGGAACGAGCGGAGGGCCGGGGTTCCCGGCCCTCTGCCGTGCGTGAAAAGGATCACGTAACCTGCGCCCATGCGAGCGATGTCGTCGGTCATCGTGGGGCGGGGCGCCGAGATCGACCTGATGAACGAGGCACTGGAGAGCGCCCGAAGACGCGCGGGGCGGGCCGTCTTCCTCGTCGGGGAGGCGGGGATCGGCAAGTCCCGGCTGGCCGGTGAGTGCGCGCTGCGCGCCTACGACCGGGACATGCCGGTGCTGCGCGGCCGGGCCACCTCCACCGGCCTCGTCGTGCCCTTCCGGCCGCTGGTCGAGGCGCTGTCGTCCCGGTTCCGCGCGGTCGGAGTGCCGGACGACCCCGAACTCGACCCCTACCGGCCCGCGTTGGCCGGCCTGGTGCCCGAGTGGCGGGCCGGGGCAGGAGCCCCGGGGTACGCGATCTCGCTGGTCGAACTCGCGGAGGCCCTGCTCAGACTGCTGGCGGTGCTCGGCCGTGAACGGGGCTGCGTGGTCCTGCTGGAGGACCTGCACGACTCCGACACCGAGACCATCGCGGTCGTCGAGTACCTGGTCGACAACGTCGCGGGCCTGCCGCTCCTCCTGGTCGGTACGCTGCGGCCCGACCCCGGCCCCGCCCTGGACCTCGCCCTCGCGGCGGAACTGCGCAACACCGCCGACCTGCGGGAGCTCGGCCCGCTGGACGAGGCCGCCGTACGGAACATGGTGGACGCCTGTCTGGAGGCCGGGCGGGGCGAGGTCCCCCCGGCCGCCCACCGCCACCTCTCCGGGCGGGCGGGGGGCAACCCGTACCTGGTCGAGGTGATGCTGGCCGACCTGCTGGACTCGGGGCGGCTGAACCGGGCCGACGACGGCTGGCGGTTCACCGACCGCGGCGAGGCCCTGGTGCCGACCGGCGCGGTCCGCAGCTGGTCGCGACGGCTGGACCGGCTCGACGAACCGGTGCGCGACCTGCTTCTCATCGCCGCGACGCTCGGCGGCCGGTTCTCCGTCGGCGCGCTCAGGGCCGTGACGGGCCTCGACGACCGCGCCCTCTTCGCCCATCTGCGGGCGGCCTCCGAGGCGGGCGTCATCGCGCCGGACGGCGCCGCCCACGACCACTACACCTTCCGGCACGTCCTGACCGCTGACGCGCTCCGGGCCTCCCTGCCGCCCGCGGAGCGGGCCGCCCTGGCCCACCGGGCTGCCACCGCCATCGAGGAGTCCGCCGAGGAACTCTCCGGCGAACAGCGCCAGCTGGTGGCCACCCTGCGGCTCGCGGCGGGCGACCGCGCCACGGCGGCCCGGCAGTTCGCCGAGGTCGGGCAGCAGATGCTGGACGAGGGCGCGTCGGGCTCGGCGGCCGTGCTGCTGGCCCGGGCGCGCGGGCTGGCCGACGGCACGTCACGGGACCGGATCACCGTCCGACTCGCCGTCGCGGAGGCCGAGTCGGGACGGCCCGACGTGGCGTCCGAACTCCTCGACGACCTGCCGCCCGCGCCCGCCGGGTCGCCGGCCGCCGAGGACCGGGCCGAGGCGCACACCCGGGTCGCCTGGGTCGCCACCATGGCGGAGCGGCAGGAGGAGGCACACCGCCGGATCCGTGCCGCACGGGCCCTGCTGGGTGCCACCCCGCGTCCGGAGCAGGAGGCGGCGCTGGTGGTGGTCGAGGGACACCTCGCACTCCTGCCGGACCCCACCGGCGGCGGCGAAGTCGGCGCCGGCGGCGGCGATCACGGCCCCCGGGGCGACGGGGACGACCGTGACGTCCGCGGCCACTGCGAAGGCCCCGCCGACCGGGACACCCGGGACCCCGGGGAGGTTCTCGACGACCTCGACGACCTCGACGACCTCGACGGCCTTTACGACCCCGAGGGGTCGGAGCGCCTGAGGACGGCGGAACGTTCAGCCCGGCGGGCGGCGCTCACCGCCGAGGACCGGGGCCGGCCGGTGGTCGCCTGCCAGGCGTGGCAACTGCTGGCGCTGCTCGCCCGGGAGCGCGGCTTCGACGAGGCCGACGCCTGTCTGGCGCGGATGCTCGCCGTCGCCGAGCGGCACCGGCTCGCCGCGTACCGGGCCGAGGCGCTGGTACGGCTCGGCACCAACGCGTTCATGCGGACCGGTGAGGCGGCCCGCCTGGAGACCGCCCGCGAGGCGGCCCGGGAACTCGGCTCGCTGACGCTGCTCCAGACGGTCGACGGGCTGCTCGCCATGCAGAGCGCCCTGACCGGACGGTGGCAACGGGCCCGGGACATCGTCGAACGGTCCCTGGAGGCCAGCGCGCGCGTGCAGAACCTGTCGGCACACCGCTATCTGCTCCTGGTCGACGCCGTCCTCGCCGCCCATCAGGGGCGGCTCCGCGAGCAGGAGCGCGCCGTGGCCCGCTTCCGCCGCGCGGGCGGCGGCGCGTCGATGCTCGTACCCCTCCAGCACGGGCTGTGCCAGGCGGTCGGGGCGCTGATGGGCGAGGACCGCGCGAAAGCGTCGGCGGAACTCGACGCGGCGCTGGCCTGGGAACGGGAGCACCCGAGTTTCTTCTACCTCAGCGGCCGGTACGGGCTCCGCGTGCTGCTGCGCGTCCTCGACGGCGCCGCCGACGGACCGGAGGCGTACCAGGAGGCGCTGGCCTCGCCGGGCGGCCAACTGGCCTGGAACCGGATGTTCCTGGGCCTGGCGGACGCGGTGTTACGCGGCCGGGACGGCGACCGGGCCGGGGCACGGCGCGCCGTGGCGGAGACCGGCCGGCTCGCGGAGACCTTCCCCCAGGGATGGCACCTCGCGCTGCGGCTGACCGCGGAGGCGGCGCTCGAGGACTCCTGGGGCGAGCCGGCCGTCTGGCTGCGCACGGCCGAGGAGTACTTCCACGAGGCGGGCGTCGTGCCGGTGGCGGGGGCCTGCCGGGCGCTGCTGCGGCAGGCCGGGGTCAGCGTCCCGCAGCGCCGGGGCGGCCGGGAACGCATTCCGGCCCGGCTGCGCGCCGCGGGCGTCACCCCACGCGAGTACGAGGTGTTCGTCCTCCTCGCGGAACGACCGGGCAACCAGCAGATCGCCCAGCGGCTGTGCATCTCGCCGCGCACGGTGGAGAAGCACATGGCGAGCCTGATGACCAAGAGCGGCTGCGCGGACCGCGCCGCCCTGTGCGCGCTGTCCGCCGCGGGCGCCGACGAGGACTAGCGCCGCGGCAGGCGGCGTCCGCCCGCCCGTGAAGGAGCGGCGTCCGGTGCGTGCTCTCCGGGGTCCCCCTGCTCGAAGAGCTCGGGGGAGCGTGCCGGGCGTCGCGACGGGACGGACACCGCCTGCCGCGGCACTGGCCGGGGCGTGTTCCGGACGTGGCGCCGTCCGCCCGCAGGCAGGGGCCGGCAGTGTCATACGGGGTCCCCTGCCCGAGCGGGGCCGAGAGCGCGGGGGAGCGCGTGGCCGCAAGACGGCGGGCCCCGGTACCGGGCCCGTCGGGGCGATCCGGGCAGTGCGGCGAACGAGCGTGCCCAGGACGGCCCGAGCCCGTCGACGGCGCCGGCCCGGGGGCGGTGACGCCGGTCTGGGGGCGCGGTGTACCGGTCATGGGGGGCGGTGCGGCGGGACATGGGGGTCGGGACCCCCATGACGCGCGCCGCAGTCGTATGAGTGTGCGGGTCAGGTACCGATGTGCGGGGGAGGCGGGCGACGGAGGATCGGGGCAACGCACGCTCCCCGCCCCGCCACCCGACGGAGGTCCGCCAGATGGCGCGTTCGACCGCGCAGCACGCAGCGCCACCCGGCACGCTCCGGTTCACCGTCCTCGGACCGCTCGCGGTCCACCGCGACGGCCGGCCGCTGCCCCTCGGTCCCCTGAAGCAGCGCGTCGTGCTGGCCGCGCTGCTCGGCTCCGCCGGCAGCCCGGTCTCCGTCGACGCGCTGACCGACGCGGTCTGGCCGCACGACCCGCCGCGCACCGCCCGCAAGAACCTCCAGGTCTACGTCAGCGCTCTGCGCGCCCTGCTCGCCGACGACGGCCCGGACGGCATGCCCCGGCTCACCCACACCTGCGGCGGATATCTGCTCCGCGTCGCGGAGGACGAACTCGACCTGCTGCGCTTCCGGTCCCTGACACGGGCCGCCGAGGGACAGCCGCCCGCCCCGGCGGCGCGGCTGCTGCGCCAGGCCCTGGACCTGTGGCAGGGGCCGCCCTACGGCGGGGACCTGCGCGGCTCACCGCTGCTGGCCGAGCTGGCGGAGGGCCTGGAACTGCGCCAGGTCACGGCCTACGAGGGGTGGGCGGAGGCCGAACTCGCCCTGGGCGGCGCGGCGGCGGTCGTCGAGGGGCTGCGCGACCTGGTCGAGCGGCACCCGCTGCGGGAGCGGCTGCGGGCGGCCTGGATGTGCGCGCTGAGCGGCTGCGGACGCCGGGCCGAGGCCCTCGCGGTCTACGACGACTACCGTCAGCTGCTGGCCCGGGAGCTGGGTCTGGAGCCCGGCGGCGCGATGGCGGCCCGCTACCGGGCGGTCCTCGCGGACGACACCGGCGCCGGTCCCGCCGGTCCCGCCGGTGCTGCCACGCCCGGTGTGCCCGGTGCGGCAGGGGGGCCGCCGGCCGCCGCCCCGCGTCACGCGGCCCCGGTCGCGCTGCCGCCCGACCTCGTCGACCTCACCGGGCACGGCGAGGAACTGCGCGACCTGTGCGACCTGCTGGAGGACGACCGCGCCGGGGTGGTGCTGCTGTCCGGCCCGGCCGGGTCCGGGAAGACCGCCCTCGCGGTACGGGCCGCGCATCTCCTCGAGGACCGGTTCCCCGACGGCCGGGCGTACGTCGGACTGCGCGACGCCGACGGCCGCCCGCGCCCCCCGGCCGCGGTCCTCGCCAAGCTCGCCCGGTGCCTCGGCCTGAGCGCCCTGCCGGGGCCCGAGGCATGGCGGGACTGGCTGGCGGAGCACCGTGCGCTGATCGTCCTCGACGACGTGCCCGAGGAACGCGCCGTGCGGTGGCTGCTGAGGCCCGGCGGGCGGGGGCGGACCCTGCTCACCGCCCGCGGTCAACTGGGCGGCCTGGCACCCGTGCAGCGGGTCGGCGTACCGCCGCTGGGCACCGCGGAGGCCCTCCAGCTGCTCACCGGGCTGGTGGGCCGGGGCAGGGTGCGGGCCGACCGCGAGGCCGCGCTGCGCATCGTGCGGGCGTGCGGCGGTTCGCCGCTGGCGGTCCGGGTGAGCGGGATGCGGCTCGCCGTCCTGCGGCACCTGCCGCTGCGGGAGTTCGCCGACCGGCTCGCCGATCCCGCCGGGGCGCTGGACGAACTGACCTCGGGCGACGTCTCCGTACGACGCCGGCTGGCCCACGGCTGGGAGGGGCTGCCGGAGGAGTCCGGCCGGGACGCGGCACGGCTGGCGGCCGGGACCGGCGACGGCCCGTTCGGGCTGGCCGAGGCCGCCGAGGCGCTCGGCTGCGACGAGCGGCGCGCCGTACGGGTCGTGGAAGCGCTCATCGACGCCGGGGTGGTCACCCAGCCCGGCGGCGAGGTGACCGCGCACGCCGCCCAGTACGAACTGCCGCACCTGATAAGGCTCTACATGCGCTCGGCCCACCCCGCCGACCCGGTCGCGGCAGCGGGCTGACCGGACCGGGCGGCTGTCACGGGGCGGGGGGCGCCGGGGTGCCGGGGGGCGGGGCGGGGAGGCCCGTGTGTCCGGCCAGGAAGGTCAGGCATTCCGCCTGGAGCGCCACGGCGCGGGAGGCGGCGCGGTCGCCGTGGCCGACGCCCCGTTCCAGCCGCAGCAGGACCGGCCCGGTGCCGGTCGACGCGTGCTGGAGCGCCGCGCACATCTTGCGGGCGTGCAGCGGATCGGTCCGGGTGTCGCCGTCCGCCACGGACAGCAGCACCGCCGGATAGGCGACCCCCGGCGTGACCCGGTGGTAGGGCGAGTAGCCGAACAGCACCGGCAGCAGCCCGGGGTCGAGCGCGCTGCCGTACTCGGGCGTCCAGCTCGGCCCCAGCCCCGACAGCTCGTAGCGCACCATGTCCAGCAGCGGGGACATGCACACCACCGCGGCGTACCGCTCCGGCTGCTGGGTGAGAGCCGCGCCGACCAGCAGGCCGCCGTTGGAACCGCCCATGACCGCGAGCCGGCCCGGTTCCGTCCAGCCCGCCGTGACCAGCGTGTCGGCGGCGGCCGCGAAGTCGTCGAAGGTGTTCTGCTTGTGCTCCCCGCTGCCCGCGCGATGCCACGCCTCGCCCTCCTCACCGCCGCCGCGCAGCCCCGCCCAGGCGAACACGCCGCCCGCCCTGACCCAGGCCAGCACCTGCGCGCGGTAGCGGGGCGACATGGTGCGGCCGAAGCCGCCGTACCCGGTCAGCAGGGCGGGGCGCGGCACGTCCGGGCGGCCGGTGGGGGAGATGACGAACATCCGCACCGTCGTGCCGTCCTTCGACGGGAAGGCGATCTGCCGGGTGACGGCACCGCCGGTCTCCGGGGCGCGGGCGGTGTCGCGTTCCCAGCGCACCGCGCGCCCGGTGCCCGCGTCGAAGCGCAGCACGCGCGGCGGCGTGACGAAGTCCGTGTACGCGAACCAGGCCGTGCCGCTGCCCGGCGGCCCGGCGGAGAAGTCGCCCACCGCACCGGTGCCGGGCAGCGGCACGGTCGCCACCTGCCGGCCCTCGGCGAGGTCGTGCACCGTCACCTCGGCCACCGTGGCGCGGGTCCAGGCGGCCAGGCCCAGCGGGCGCGCCGGGTCGGGGCCGGACAGCACGACGAAGTGCGTCAGCACCGCGTCCGGGCGTTCCGGCACCACCTCCCGCCAGGCGGCGGGACCCAGCTCCAGCTCGGCGGGGCGGCAGGCGACGACCCGGCCGCGCGGGGCGCCGCGGT
Source organism: Streptomyces sp. NPDC047000 (assembly GCF_040644295.1). Classification (NCBI taxonomy): domain Bacteria; kingdom Bacillati; phylum Actinomycetota; class Actinomycetes; order Kitasatosporales; family Streptomycetaceae; genus Streptomyces; species Streptomyces sp. NPDC047000. The sequence goes on along the minus strand of NZ_JBEYWE010000010.1, from coordinate 118,407 downwards.
CGGTCCGCAGCCACATCCGGTCCCGCGGGCCGGTGCCGGGCAGCAGGTGCAGCCGGGTGGCGTCCCGCATGCCCTCCTGGACCGGCCGCAGCAGCGGGCGTTCCAGGGGTCCGGCGGTCAGGTCGGCCAGATACAGGTCGGTGCCGCGGCCGGTGCCGAGGGTGGCCGTGACGGCGAGCCAGCGGCCGTCCGGCGTCACCGAGAGGCTGTAGAACTGCGTCTTGTCCCGGTCCTCGCCGAAGACCACCGCGTCCGCCTCGGGCGGGGTGCCGACGCGGTGCAGCCGGACGCGGCGGTGGTAGCGCTCCTCACCCGGGTGCAGCGCGGGGTCCAGATGCCGTACGTAGTAGAACGCCTCGCCGCCGGGCAGCCAGCCGACCGACGAGCGCCGTACCCGGTCCACCGGGCCGTCCACGACCGTGCCGGTGGCCACGTCGATCACCTGGAGCAGCGAGTCCTCCGTGCCGCCCCGCGACAGCTGGCAGGCCACCAGGTCGCCCTCCAGCGAGGGCTCCCAGGAGTCCAGCACGGTGCCGCCGGACGGGTCGAGGGCGACGGGGTCCAGCAGCACCCGCTCCGCAGAGCCGGAGCCGGAACCGGGGCTGAGGCCGGGTCCGGACACCACCAGTACGGGGTGTTCCTGCCCGGCGTCCTGCCGCAGCCAGAACATCCGGTCGCCGCGTACCTCGGGCGAGCGGACCCGGTCCACGGCGTGCAGGGCCGCCACCTCGTCCGTCCACCGCCCCAGCCCGGTCCAGGACGACCGCTCCGCCGCGTAGAGGCCGTCCTGCGCCGCGCTCCAGCGCCGGGTCCGTTCGGACGCCGGGTCCTCCAGCCAGCGGTACGGGTCCGGGACGCGCAGTCCGTGCAGTTCCTCCACGAGGTCCTGCCGGTCCGCGCGGGGGTAGGCACCCCGGGCCGGGTGCGTACCGGGGACCGCACGAGGTTCCACCGTCATTCCCCCATCGCTCCTTCCTGGCCCTCGTCCCGCACCGCGCCCGGGACGGGCGGAGCGGTCGACGAGGTGTGCGGCGACTTCCTCCGGCGGGCGGTGCGTCCGTCCCCGTCGCTGTGCGCGACCACCTCCAGGTCGGTGACCTCGAGGTCGGTGACGCCGAGGTCGTCGGCGTCGAGGCCGGTGAGGTCGTCGGTGCCGTCCGGGCCGGAGGACTCCGCCCGGTCGCCCGGGCCGGCGGCGCCGACCGACGGCAGGGCGAGGCAGGCGTAGACCCCGGAGGCGACCACGACCAGGCCGGACATCGCGAAGATCATGTCGTACGGCCCGAAGCGGAGCCCGCCCACGGAACCTCCCACGTCCCGCAGCACCGAACCCGCCAGCCAGCCGGACAGCACCGCGGAGAGCATCGACGCCAGCTTCGTCACCGGATAGAACACGGCCATCACCCGGCCCCGGTACTCCGGTGGCGCCGCCGCCAGCAGCAGCGGGGCCATCGCGGTGTTGAGGACGGTCAGCGGCACGGTGAACACGAAGAGCAGCGCGATGCCGCCGACGAAGCTGCTCTGCCGGGAGTAGGCGACCAGCAGCACACCGCTCACCAGCAGGCTGATCCAGGTCGTGCGGCGTGCCCCGAACCACTTCACCACCCGGCCCGCGCACAGCGCGCCGGTGATGCCGCCGATCCCCATGGCGGTCCCGAGATAGCCGTACAGATGGGCGTCCGCGTGCAGGTTCGCCGTGGTGAAGAAGACATTGAGGGTGTTGATCGCGCCGATCCCGAACTGACCGATGACGGTGAGCAGCAGCAGCGCCATCAGGAACCTGCTGCGCGCGAAGAACCGCAGTCCGTCGGTGAACTCCCGCCGCACACCGCTCCGCCGGCTCTCCCGCGCGGCGCCCGTCCCGCCCGCGGAGCCCGCGCCACCGTTCCCGGCGGGCACCTTGATGGAGCGGATCGCGACGTACGACACCGCGTAGGACAGCCCGTTGAAGAGCAGCGCCCACTGGAAACCGGCGGTGAACATCAGGGGCGCCGCCAGCGGCGGTCCGATGATCCAGGCGGTCTCCCCGCTCGCCTGCGCGATCCCGGCCGCCCGCGCCCGGTCGGTGTCCGTGGTCACCAGGTCCGCGAGGATCGCGAACCGGGCGGGGGAGAAGAACTGCCCCGCGGTGTGCAGCAGCAGCACGGTGACGTAGACCAGGGCCAGCCAGACGCCGACCGGCAGGGCGCCGGACGGCAGCAGGGTGAACGCGGTCAGCACCGCCACCAGCACACCGCGCACCGCCTCGGTGCGCAGCATGGTGGCGCGCTTGTCCCAGCGGTCGACGAACACGCCCGCGAGCGGGCCCACCACCAGCACCGCCACGCTGGACGCCAGCACGATGCCGCTGACCGCCATCGGCGCCCACGCCCGGCCCTTGCCGAGGACGGTGGCCACCCACAGCACCAGGGTGGTGCTGAAGACGGCGTCCCCGACGGACGACACGGCCTGCCCGAACCACAGCCGGGTGTAGTCGGGGTTGATCACGGTCAGACGCGGTCGCACGACGGCCTCCCCGGCAGGACGGTCAGCGCCATCAGGGCGGTCACCAGGGTCGTGTGGTACGCGGCGGCGAAGAACTCCCCGGCGCCGGCGACGGGTTCGGCCGGCTCCGCCGCCCGGAGCGCGGCGGAGCGGCCCGGCAGCGCGCCGTCGGGGCGCTGGGCGCGGGCCAGGCACTCCACCGCCGCGGCGCCCGAGGCGGTACGCGCCGGATCCTCGCCCAGGACGAACTGGGTGAGGACCAGCTCCGCCGCCAGGTCCCACAGGTCGTGCTCGGCGCAGTGCCCCAGCATCCGGTCCGTCAGGTCGAGCGCGTGCGCGCGCGTCCCGTCGTCCAGGACGGGGGCGGTGCGGCCGAAGTCGCCCAGGTAGAAGGCGGTGTGGGTGAGCGCGTAGGCGCGTGGCACGGACAGCGGCGCGTTGTGCCCCGGCGCCGCACCGGCTCCGGGCGGCTCGGCGCGGAAGGCGGCCAGCGGGCTGCGGGGGAGGAGGTCGGCGTACGGCTCGACGGTGTGCGGCACCCCGGCCTTGTCCGCGTAGTAGCGCAACTCGACGCGCTGGTAAGGGGACTTGCCCGCCGGGGAGAGGACAGCGGGGTCGAGCGCGGTGACCGCGGCCCGGCAGAGCGCGGTGTCGATCCCGTCGGGTGCCAGCGCCGCGTAGGCCAGCGCGTAGGTGGCCGCCCAGCCGGGGGCGGCGGCGAAGAGGCCGGGGAACTCCGGGTCCTGCCACAGCTTGCGCAGCAGAGCCGTCGCCCCGTCCAGCTCCGCCGGGGCGCCGCCCGGGCGGGCGGCGGCGCAGTGGCACAGCAGCGCCAGCTCCAGCGCGGCCTTCGCCGCCTTCGCCGTCCTCGCCGTGCCGTGCGTCGCCGTGTCGTGCGTCGCGGTGCCGTGGGCCGCCGGGCGGGGGCCCGGCGGGAACGGGTCGAAGTGCTCCACGTGCCGCGCCAGCCAGCCCACCGCCCCGGCCGACAGGCGTTCCAGCGTGGCGGCGGTCGTCGCAGCCGCCGCGGAGGTGCTCGGCATCACCGCCGTGGAGGTGCTCGTCACAGCCGCCCCGTCTCGTCGAGGTGGTCGAGCAGCGCGGTGTCGACGCGGTCGCGGAACCGGGCCAGGGTCCGCGCGTCCTCGTCGTAGCGGTACAGGTCCTGGCAGGCGATCCAGCGGTCCCGGGTCACCGCGGACGGCAGATAGCCGTCGGTGACCGAGCCGACCTCCCAGTCCGGCTTGCCCGCGGTCTCCCAGCAGCTGGCGAGGGTGCCGTCGGCGCTCACCACCGCGCCGTAGCGGCCGTCGGTGTGGCCGCAGGTGACGCACGTCTTGCGGGGGCCGGGGCGGCTGACCGTGAACCCGAGGTCCAGGGCCCGGCGCTGCCACCGGGTGAAGGCCCCGGCCAGCTCCCCGGTGTGCAGCAGGCTGTTGGCGTAGCCGACGCCCACGTCCCCGATCCGCGCGAAGTACAGCGTGCACCGCCGCGGGTCCAGTTCCGCGGCGAGCCGGTCGACGAGCGCGTCGACCCCGTCGTACGTCTCCTGGGAGACGTTGACCCGCAGCGTCCAGCGCAGCGGGGACGCCTCGGTGGCCCGGGCGATGTTGCGGACGATCTTGTCGAAGGTGCCGCCGCCGTCCGCCCGGCCGATCCGGATCCGGTCGTGGTCGGCACGGTCGCCGTCGAAGGTGACCTGCACATGGGTCAGCCCGAGACCGGCGAGCCGCCGGGCCAGCGCCGGGGTGAGCAGGGTGGCGTTGGAGATCATCCAGGCCGACGCCGGCGCGATCCGCGCGGCCCGCTCCAGCAGTTGTGCGCAGCCGCGCGGGTTGAGCAGCGGCTCCCCGCCGAACAGCAGGATCCTGAGCCGGTCCAGACCGGCGGCGGCCATCTGCCGCCCGGTGAAGGCGAGGATGTCGTCGATCGTGTCCGCGGTGAGACGGCTCCGGGCGATCCGCGGCGGCCGGCTGCCGCCCGCCAGGTCCTGGGCGGTGTTCTGGAAGCAGTACCCGCATCCCAGGTTGCAGTGGGTGCTGGTGAGCACGGTCAGCGCGTACGCGCGGACGGGCGGCGCGGTCAGCATGCCGCTGTCGCGCAACTGCCGCTCCGCCCCGGGGCGCAGCGCGCCGTCCGCCGTCAGATGGCCGTCACGCAGCCGCGCCACCCCGCCCGGGCCGACGAACCACCAGTTGCGGGCCCCCTTCAGCAGCCGGGCGCCGCACGCGGCGGCGGACGTCCCCGCGGGGTCCGGCTGCCCGGACACCGCCGCCGTGCCCACGGCCGTCGCGCTCATGGCCGTCGCGCCCACGGGCACCGTTCCCACGGGCACCGCCCGGTCCGCGCTCATCGCCTGGTCGATGCTCACCGTGCCTCCCCCGTACCCGTCGCGGCTGCCGCGGCCGTCGCACCCACCAGGGCGGGCGTGCCGGGCCGGTCCCCGAGGACGGTCAGCGCGGCCAGCGCCGTGACCAGGGTGGCCTGGTAGGACCTGCGGAACCGGTCCGTCCCGGTCGCGTCCGCCGCGGCCCGCCGCCCGGCCGACCGTCCCGGGATCGCCCCGTCCGGGTCCTGGACTGCGGCCAGCAGCCGCAGTCCCGCCGCTCCCGAGGGCGTGTCCCGCGGGTCGGCGCCCAGGCAGTGCTGGGCGAGGACCAGCTTGCCGAGCAGGTCCCACTCGTCCAGCTCCACGCAGTGCTCGGTCAGCCGCGCCACGACGGCGAGCGCGCGCCGCCGCTCCTCGCCGGTCAGGCCGGGCTCGCGCAGGCCGAAGTCGCTCAGGTAGAACACCGTGTGCGTGACCACGCAGACGTCCAGTTCGGCCGTGGGAACGGCGTCCGCCCGGGCCAGGAGGCTCGCCGCGTACAGCTCCCGGTACGGGGCGAACTCGTGGTCGGCGTGCGCGAGATCGGCGTAGTACCTCGCCTCCAGATGGAGGTAGGGCGGCTTGCGGCGCGGGGCCAGATAGCCGTCCGACGCCAGCCGGTCCGCCACGGCGCGCGGCGCCCCCGGGCCCGCCCCGGCCGGGGCCAGGGCCGCGTACATCAGCTCGAACTGCCGCGCGTACCGGCGGTCCAGGGTGAGCTGGCGCGGGAACTCGGGCCGCAGCCACACGTGTTCGACCATCGAGGTGACGTCGTCCAGGGCGGGGTCCGCCGGGCCGGACAGCTCCCAGCAGCGGCGCAGCAGGGCGAGTTGCAGAAGGGCCTTGACGCGTGGGGTCACCGGCAGTTCGGCGTGCCCGGCCGGGGAGTCGAGATAGCCCGCGTGCCGCGCGATCCAGTGCCGCGCGCCCGCCGACAGAGTCCTCACGGCCTCATCGAGGCCGGCTGATCGCGTACTCATGGTCCTCCTTCGGGGTCACGGATACCCGGGCGACCCGTTCGACGATGTCGGCCGCGCGGGCCGGGCCGTCCACCGCGGCCAGCCGCTCGCCCAGCGCGCGCGCACGGGACCGCAGCCCGCCGTCGTGCCACACCCGCTCCAGCGGTTCCGACGGCGACGCGGCCGGCCGGTCCGGATCGGACGGCGGCGCGAGAGAGGCCGCGCCGGACCGCGGCGCGGCCGGTGAGGCCGTACCGGACGGCGGCCGGGCCGGGGAGTTCGAGAGGCGCGCCGCCACCCCGGCCCGGACACAGGCACCGGTGAGCAACGGCTGCTCGGAGCCGTTGGGGGACAGCACGAGGGGCCGGCCGCGCACCAGGGCGGCCAGCACCGGGGCGGAGGTCCCGTTGGCCAGCACCGGTCCGGCCAGGTCGACGAGCGGCCCCATCCACGGCTTGCGGACCAGCAGGACGTCGGCGTCCGGCGCGGGGCGCGGGTCGGTGGAACGGCCCTGCTCGACCACGGCCTGGAAACGGCCGCCGGTGAAGAGCTCGTTGAGCCTGGGCCACAGGCTTCTGCCGCCGAAGAAGCGGCCCAGATGGACGTAGACGACGGGTTTCGCGGAACGCGCCAGACGCTCCCGCACCGCCTCCACCTCCCCGGGCTCGGGCGCCGGCTCCCAGGGGAGCGGACCCACGTGGTGGACCCGGTCGGGAAGCGACGCGCCCGGATACTCCAGCGCCGGGTCACCGCGCAGCAGCAGCGCGTCGCCCGGCAGCGGATCGTCCGCCCAGCGGCGGGCCCGGCCCCCGAGACCCGCGGCCTCCCGGGTCTCGGCGAGGAGCCGCAGGCATTCCAGGGTGCGGCTGCGGCGGGTGCGGCCCAGGTGCGGTTCACCGGCACCGCCCGCCCGGTAGTCCCACAGATGGACCGTCAGCCCGACGACCACCACCGGCAGGTCGAGGGTCTCGGCGGCGAGCAGCGCGCCGTTGCACAGCACGGAGGTGACCAGCAGGTCGGCCCCGGTCTCCCGGGCCGCCCGCAGCGTCGCCCGGTACTGGGCCAGACCGGTCTCCCCCCACCAGGTGGCGGAGAACGCCCGCCGCCCGCCGTACTCCTGCGCCGGTACGAACGCCATCCCGGCCTCGGCCGCCACCGGACCGGCACCGGACCTGCCCAGCACGGTGACCCGGTGGCCGCGGCCTTGCAGGGCCCGGCCGACGGCGATCGCCGGGTAGAGGTAGCCGCCGTCGCTGAGCGGGCAGAGCAGGATCTTCATGGCGTGCGCGCTCCCTCGTGCGTGGCAGGTGGTACTGGACGGACACGGACACGGACGGGGCCGCGGGCCCCCGCCCCGGGCAGGAACTGCCAGGAGCCGGGGCCCGCGCGGTGCTCAGAAGCGACGGAGTCGCGTCAGTTGAGGTCGGAGGAGTTGTTGACGATGCAGCCGGCCTCGGCCTCTTCCTCCTCGCTGTGGGCGACGACCTCGATCTCCTCGTTGTCCTCGAGCGGCTTCGGGTCGGTGTTCTCGGCCATGGGAGTCCTCCTCGGTTGGACGGCGTCGCTGCGCCGGCTGAGAAGAAAGCTAGAACCGCCCGGTATGGGAACGCCTGGTCACCGGTTCGCGGCCGGTAAACGGCCACCTTCCGGCCCCGGTACGGCATCGGTACGGCCCGGGTCCGGTCCTCTCGGGAGGCCCGCGACCCCGCCCGCGGCCCGCCCCCGTCCGCGCACACCGGCACCGGCCTGCGCACATACCGATCACCAGGCGTCCGCGAACCGGAAGTCTGCCGCTCGCGGGCACGATCCCTCCATGGCTCCGCGCGCGGCACGGGTCCACCGGAGAGCACGGCAGCCCCCACGGCGGTCACGGCCGTTTCTTCGGCGGCGCCGCACGGGGACGACAGCCCCGCGCCCCCCGCGACCCCGTGCGCAGGGGCCCGGGGCCGGCCGGGGAAGAGGACCGAGGAGGCGACGTGGAACTGGCGGAACTCGTCGGACTGCGGCCGGTGCCCTGCGGCGGCCTCCTGGTGACGCTCACCCGCCGCTGCCCCCTGAGCTGCGCGCACTGCTCCACCGACTCCTCACCGGCCGCCGCCGAGCGCCCCGACCCGGAGCAGCTGCTGCGCTTCGTCGGCTCCTTCGGCGTCCACGACCGGCCGGAGGTGGTCATGCTGACCGGCGGCGAGCCCCTGCTGCTGCCCGAACTGACCGCCGACCTCGCCGCCCTGGCCCGCGCCAAGGGCTCCCGGGTCGCTCTGCTCAGCGGCATGTTCTTCGCCCGCGGCGGACACGTCCCGGCCCGGATCATGCGGGCCGTCACGGCCCTCGACCACTTCTCGGCCAGCATGGACGTCCACCACGAGCGTGAGGTCCCGCGCACCGCGGTGCTCGGCGCGCTGCGCACCGTGCTCGACGCCGGGGTCCCCGTCAGCGTCCACCTCACCGGGACCGGCCCCGACGACCCGTACCTCGCCGACGCCGTCGCGGACCTCCGGCGCGTCTTCGCCGACCGGGTTCCCGTGCTGGTCAACGAGGTCCGCCCGGTCGGCCGCGGCGCGCGCCTGGTCCCCGCCTCACCGCCCGGCCCGGACGGCTCGCTGACCGCTCCCTGCACCCTGGCGGCCTGGCCGGTCGTCGCCTTCGACGGCACCGTCGCCGCCTGCTGCAACCAGTGGACCGTGGACCTGCGCCCGGTGCCCGCACACCTGCGCCTCGGCCACATCGCCGACGACGACTGGCCCGCCGTCCGGGCCCGCTCCCTCGGCTCGCCGGTGCTGCGGATGCTGCGCTCCGTCGGGCCCCGCCGGCTGCACGCCCGGTACGGCACGTCGCCCGCCCCCGACGGCTACTGCCGCAGCTGCCACGCCCTCGCCGACCGGCCCGACGTGCTCGCGGGCGCGGCCCGCGACGCCGGCGGCAGGGTCGGTGAACTCCTCGACCGCCTCGGCGCGCAGGCACAGGTCGCCGCCGGCCCCGCCGCCCTGGTACGCCGTATGGGCTGCGCCGCCTACGCCCACCTGATCGATCCTCGTCCCGCGCCGCCGGCAGAGCCGGTGAAGCCGGTCGAGCCCGCCCGGCCCGCCCCGTTCGCGCGGTCCGCGCAGTCCGCGCGGTCCGTTCAGGAGAGGACACCCCGGTGACCGCCCCCGCGTCCCTGGCGCTCCGTACCAAACTCTCCCCGACAGCCCCCGTGCTGCGGGCCGCCACCGCCGCCCTGTGGCGCCCCGGCGGACTGCGCGAGCGCTACCTGCGCTACCTGACCGCCATGCACCCGCTGGTCCGGGCCTCCGTACCCCTGCTGGAGCGGGCCGCCGAAAGGTGCGCCGCGTACGGCGGGTCCGCCGCCGACGGCCTCTCGGCGTACTGCGCGCGGCACGCCGCCGAGGAGCGCGACCACGACACCTGGCTGCTGGAGGACCTCGCCGCCGCGGGAGCCGCACCGGCCGCCGTCCCCCACCCGCTCGTCGTGGAACTCGCCGGCGCGCAGTACTACCGCGTCGAGCACGGGCACCCGGTCGCCCTGCTCGGCTACATCGCCGTCCTGGAGGGCAACGCCCCCGCACCCCGGCTCGCGGACCGTCTCACCGAGGCCACCGGACTGCCCGCACGGGCCTTCCGCACCGTCCGCGAGCACGCCGAACTCGACGACGGCCACCTCGACGACCTCTACCGGGTGCTCGACGGACTCGCCCTGCCCCCGCACCTGCAGACCGCCGTCTCCGTCAGCGCCCTGCACACCGCCCACCTCCTCACCCGGCTCTTCCTCTCCCTCGCATCCCCCACCCCCGCGTTCCCCACTCCCGCAGCTGCCCCCACCGCACCCACCACCCCCGTATCCGCCGCCCTCGCCGCCGCATCCGGAGGACACCCGTGACCGACGACACCGCCCCGGCCGGGCCCAGCCTGGCCGCCCTGACCGCCGCCGGATTCAACGTCGACGCCCTCAGCGAGGAGCAGCACGAGGTGCTGCGCGCGCTGACCCCCGAGGAACTCGCCCTGCTCGTCGACATCCGGGGACGCCTCGACGCGGCGGCCCCCGAGGTGCAGGCGCACGCGGACGTGGCCGGCGGCGCCCTCTTCTGATCCGGCCGCCGCCCGCGGTCCCGCCCCCCACCGGAGGAAGTCATGCCCTGCGTCACGTGTCGCGGCGAGATCCCGCCCGACGCCCGGTTCTGCCCCGCCTGCGGCAGCCCGTGCGGTCCCGGGCCGGTCACCGCCCGGCCCACCGGACGCAAAGTGGTGACCCTCCTGTTCTGCGACCTGGTGGGCTCCACCGCGCTGTCCGGGACCCTGGACGCGGAGACCCTGCGCTCGGTCACGCTGCGCTGGTTCGACCTGATGCGTCGTCATATCGAGGAACAGGGCGGCACGGTCGAGAAGTTCATCGGGGACGCCGTGATGGCCGTCTTCGGCGTGCCCACCATGCGCGAGGACGACGCCCGCCGCGCGCTCTCCGCGGCCCTCGCCATGCGTGACGCCCTCGACGGCTTCAACGACCGTCTCGCGGAAGCGGTCGGCGTACGCCTCCATATGCGCATCGGCATCAACACCGGTCAGGCCGTGACGGGTTCGGCCACCCTGCGGCAGGCGATGGTCTCCGGCGAGGTCGTCAACGTCGCCGCCCGCCTCGAACAGAACGCCGCCCCGGGGGAGATCCTCATCGGCCCCGGCACCCTCGCCGCCGCCGGGCCCGGCGTCCGCGCCGAGCGGACGGGCCCGCTGCTGCTCAAGGGCAAGGCCGACCGGGTCACCGCCCACCGCCTGCTCGCCCTGGACGAGGCGGACGCGCCGGAGGCACTGCGCCGCTTCGACCTCGCCTTCGTCGGCCGGGAGCACGAACTCGCCCTGGCCGACCGGGCGCTGGCCCGCGTGCTCGGTGTCCGCCGGGCCGCCCGCCTGGTCGTCGTGGGGGAGGCGGGCCAGGGCAAGACCCGGCTGGTACGGGAGTGGCTGCGCCGGGCCGCGACCGCGTCCGACGGCCCGCGGCACGGTGCCGGCCGCTGCCGGGCCCGCGGCGAACAGCCCAGCCTCGCGCCGCTCGCAGACGCCGTCGCCGGCCTGCTGGACACCTGCGGCCCCGCCGCGCCCTCACCCGAACTGGACCTGCTCCACCAGGGGTTGCTCCTGGACGGCACACCCAGCCCCTCCCCGGCGGACACCTGCGCCGCCCTCGCCAAGGTCCTCGCCGACCTGTCCGCCGCGCACCCCGTCGTCCTGGTCGTCGACGACGCCCACTGGGCCGCCGATCCCCTCTTCGACGCCCTCGACCGGCTGCTGCGCGCCCTCACCGACGCCGCCGTCCTGATCGTCCTGCTCGGCCGCCCCCAGCTCCTCGACACCCGGTCCGAACTCGCCCCGGACGCCGTACCGCTCGGCGGACTCTCCGACGCCGAGGCGCAGCTCCTCGCCGCCGAACTCGCCGCGGAACGCGCAGACGAACCGGCCGGTGGACCCGGGGCCGGACCCCTGGGCGCCGGACCCATGAGCGAGGCCGCCGACGGCAGGGCGGCCGCCGTACCGCTCGGCCCGCAGGCACTGGCACGCGTCGGCGGCAACCCGCTCCACCTCGAACAACTCCTCGTCGCGGGCGACCCGGTGGACGGCGACAGTGTCCCGCTGTCCCTCCAGGCGCTCATCGGGGCACGTGTCGACGCGCTCGCCCCGTCCGAACACCGGGCCCTGGGCCTGGCGTCCGTGCTGGGCGGCGACTTCACCGTCGGCGAACTGACCGCGCTCGCCGGACCCCCCGAACCGGAGTGGACCGCCGCCGAACTGCGCGCCACGCTGCGCGGACTCGTCCGGCACCGCTTCATCCGTCCGGACGGCACCGCGTTCCGCTTCGCCGGGGGACTGATCCAGGAGGTCGTCTACGCCGGCCAGTCCAAACAGGACCGGGCAGACCGCCACGAGCGGGCGGCCCGGCTGGCGGCGATCCGGGAACGCGGCAGCGCCGTGGTCGGCGCCCACCTGGACCAGGCGTACCGCTACCGCACCGAACTCGGCGCCCAGGACGCGCACACCGACGGGCTGCGACTGCGCGCCGCCGACACCCTCGCCGACGCCGGGCGGTTCGCCCTCGCGCACGCCGACCCGGTGTGGGCCGCCGGTCTGCTGACCCGGGCCGCCGCCCGGTACGCCCCCGGAGAGCCCGGCGCCACCGCGGCCCGCCGCCGCCTCGGCCAGACCCTGCTGGACCTGGGCCGTGCCGAGGAGGGCATCGCGCTCCTCGAAGAGGTGCTGGCCCAGGACGGGTCCGGCACCGGGGCCGATGCCGCGTTCGGTGCCGGTGACGAGACCGTGGTGGAAGCCGCCCACGCCCGGCTCGCCCTCGCCTCGGCGGGCCGCTCCACCGGCAGCACCGAGTCACCGGCCGAGGCGGCCGCCGTCACCCTGCCGGTCTTCGCGGCGGCCCGCGACGACCTGGGCCAGGCCCGGGCCTGCCTGCGGCTCGCCCAGCGCGCCCAGGAACAGGGCCGCCACCGGCAGGCGGAGCGGCTGCTCGCCCGCGCCCTGGACCACGCGGTGCGTGCCGACGCCGAGCCGGAGCGGGCCGCGGTGCTCGGTGCGACCGGGGTCTCCCTGTGGCGCGGCCCGCAGCCGGCCGCCGACGCCGTGGCCCGCTGCCGGGATCTCCTCGCCGACCAGGGCGCCGGACGCCGCGCCGTCCGGCTCACCCTCAACTGCCCGCTCGCCGTCCTGCTCGCCCTGCGCGACGACCGTGACGGGGCGCTGGCCTGCCTCACCGAGGCCGGGCACCTCGCCCGGCGGCTCGGCTACGCCGAGGCCGACGCCTTCCTGCCGCTGTTCACCGCGACCGTCGCCGACCTCGCCGGACGCCGGGAGGAGGCGCTGGCCGGACTGGAACGGGCCGCCGCCGTCGCACGGCGGCTGGGAGCCACGGCACTGCTGCGCGGCGCCCTGCTCGACACCGCCCGTATCCGCCTCGACCTCGGCGACCCGCGCCGAGCGCGCGCCGCCCTCACCGAACTGGACGGCGAGGAGGAGGATCCGGCCCGGACGGACGAGGAACGGGCGCCGGACGAGACGTGGTCGGACGCGGACGGCGGCACGGCACGGCAGGGGCCGCGGTCCGACGGAACCCGGGAGGAGCGCGTCCTGCGGATGCGCGTGGAACCGGCGCGGGCGCGCGCCGAGGCCGCCGATCTCGACGGACTGCGCGCCCGGCTGGCCGCCGCCGACGGGCGGACCGGTACCGCGGCCCGGCTCGCGGCCCGCGCGGTCGCCACCGCCGACCGTACCGACTCGCCCATCGTCCGCGGTCTCGCCGCCCTCGACCTGGCCCGCACCCTCCTGGCACTGGGCCGGCCGGCGGAGGCCGCCGGGGCGGCGGCCCGGGCCCGCGGCCACTTCGCCGCCAAGGGCCATCTGCCCGCCGTACGACAGGCCGAGGCGCTGCTCGCCGACCGCCCGGACCGCGCCGACCGCCCGGATCGGCCCGGCCCCGCCGTCGCGCCCGCCACCGAAGGCGAAGACACCGAAAACGCCGGAAGGGGGAGCGCACGATGACGACCGTGCAGCCGCCGGCGGCGACCCCGCAGCCGCCGAAACTCACCTGGGGCCTGCGCGGCCGGGGCCCCGCCGACGTACCCGTGGAGGCCGACGGCCCGCCCGACCCGCCCGACCAGGGCCTGCCCGGCGGAACCGGACGCGGGGTACGGGTGTGTGTCGTCGACTCGGGCGTCGAACGGGACCACCCGCTGGTCGGGCCCGTCGCCCGGTCCTGGCGGGCCTTCAAGGACGAGGACGGCCTCCATGTGGAGGAGACCGAGGACGGGGACGCCTGCGGGCACGGCACCGCCTGCGCCGGGATCATCCGGCGCACCGCCCCGGAGTGCGAGATCTCCAGCGTCCGCGTGCTCGGCGAGCGGTTCTCCGGCGGCGGCGATGTCCTGCTCGAAGGGCTCCGCTGGGCGGTGCGCCGGCGCTTCGACGTGGTGAACCTCTCCCTGTCCACCAGCCGCGACCGCTTCGTGGAGGAGCTGCGCCGCCTCGCCGACGAGGCGTACTTCCAGCAGACCGTGATCGTCGCCTCGGCGCACAACACCCAGGTGGAGAGCTTCCCCTGGCGCTTCTCCTCGGTGATCTCGGTCGGCAGCCACCAGGAGGACGACCCCGACCTGTACCTCTACAACCCCGAGCCCCCGGTGGAGTTCTTCGCCCCCGGCCAGCGCGTCGAGGTGGCGTGGCTCGGCGGCGGGACCATCCGCAGCTCGGGCAACAGCTTCGCCACCCCGTTCGTCGCGGGACTCTGCGCCCGGCTCCTGTCCAGCAGCCCCCGGCTGACACCGTTCCAGCTGAAGAACGCCCTGTACCTGTCCGCAGCCAACGTCCGTGTCCACGGAAGCCGGTAAGGCCCGGCACCGGAAGGGAACCTCCATGGCTCAGCCGATCGCCGCCGCCGCGTCCGCCAGCCCCCGGCCGGACCCGGCCCGGGCGGAGCTCCTGCAGTCGGTGGTGGACACCGCGCGCGCCCTGTTCGGTGCCCAGGCCAGCTCCATCATGCTCCTGGAGACCGCGGCGGACGAACTCGTCTTCGCGGCCGTCTCCGGCCAGGGCCAGGAGTTCCTGGTCGGCCGCCGCTTCCCGGCGGGGCGGGGGATCGCCGGGTGGGTCGCCGCCGCCGGGGAACCGATGATCGTCGACGATCTCCGTGAGAGCGCCTCCTTCGACCGGGACATCGCCGAGTCCACCGGCTACGTCCCGAACGCGCTGATGGCCGTCCCGCTGCTCCACGGGGACCGCGTCCTCGGCGTCCTGGAGGTGCTGGACCCCTCGCCGCAGGCCCGTTCCGGCCTTCCCGAACTGGACCTGCTGTGCCTCTTCGCCCGCCAGGCCGCCGTCGCGCTGAACGTCGTCACCACCCACGCCCCGGACCGGCCGGTCCCGGGCACCCCCGGCGACCCCTCCCGGACCGAACTCCTGCGCCTCCTCACCGAGGCCCGCCGCCTGCTGGAGGACTGAGGAGGACGCGGGAGGACCGAGGAGGACCGAGGAGGACCGGGGACGGCTCAGGAACGGCTCAGGAACGGCTCAGGGACGACGCGGCGGGCCGCTCACGGCCGTTCCCGGGGCCGGCGCCGGCCGGCGGGCAGGGGTACGGGATCGGGGCCGGGGACGACGGTGTTGGACACGGTGCCGATGCCCTCGACGGTGAGCGTGACGGTGTCGCCGGGCCCGAGCGGCGGCGGGGTGCGCTCGCCCCGTACGCCCCACAGTTCGGCGAGGCAGCCGCCGTTGCCGCAGGTACCGGACCCCAGGACGTCACCGGGCAGCACCCGGGTGCCGCGGGACGCGTAGGCCACCATCTCCTCGAAGGTCCAGCTCATGTTGGACAGCAGGTCCCGGCCGACGACCTCACCGTTGACCTCGGCGGTGAGCGCGAGCCGCAGGAAGCCCTCGGCGTCCCGGTACGGCTCCAGCTCGTCGGCGGTGACCAGGTACGGGCCCAGGGTGGTGGCGGTGTCCTTGCCCTTGCACGGGCCGAGGCCCACCTTCATCTCGGCGGACTGGAGATCACGGGCGGACCAGTCGTTGAAGACCGTGTAGCCGACGATGTGGTCGCGGGCCTGCCCGGGCGTGAGGTCGCCGCCCTCGCGGCCGATGACGGCGGCGACCTCCAGCTCGAAGTCCAGGACGGCGGAGCCGGGCGGCATCGGGATGCCGTCGCCCGCCGCGTGGACGGCGTGCGGGTTGGTGAAGTAGAAGGTCGGTGCCGCGTACCACTGATCGGGCACCCCGCCGGTGCCCTCCACCGCGCGGCGCACCCCCTCGACGTGCTCCTCGAAGGTGACGAAGTCCCGCACCGAGGCGGGCCGCAGCGGCGGCAGCAGCCGTACCTCGGAGACATGGGGGCCGGGTGGCACGTCGAGGGTGGCGGCGCCGGCGTCGAGGAGCGCGGGGAGTCCGCCCCCGGCGTCGAGGAGCTCCCGGAGCGAGCGGACGCCCGGCACCGGGTACAGCACTCCGTCGTCGTCGACGACCGCGAGACGGGACCGGTCGTGGGGTGCGGCGTAGGCGGCGAAGCGCATGAGCGGCTCCTGGCTGGGCTGAAGGGGCGGAGGTCCGGAACGTGAGGGCCGGGGCGGCCGGCGGGCCCGGCCCCCGGGCCCCGCAAGTGCGTGAGCACGTATGCCCGGGACCCTGGGAGCCCGGCAGCCCGGGTGGGATCAGACGGGCGGGGCGACGAAGCAGCCGCGGTCGGGATCGTTGAACGACTCCTTCGCGACCAGTTCGTTCATCGGGTTGGCGGTGCCCCACTGGTCGGTGACCTCGGGCCGGGAGAAGTCGTAGACGTGCGGGTGCCAGGTGTCCTCGTCCAGGCACTCCAGCTCGGTCGTGTACTCGACGGTGTTGCCGTGCGGGTCGAGGAAGTAGGTGAACGTGTTGTCGCCGGCCAGGTGCCGGCCGGGGCCCCAGATCTTCTGGAAGCCCGCGCGCATCACCCGGCCGGAGCCCCGCATGTACTCGTCGAGGCCGCGCATCTCGAAGGAGACGTGGTGCAGCGAGGTGTGCGGGCCCCTGGCGATCGCCATGGAGTGGTGCTGGTTGCTGATCCGCATGAAGTGCATGACCTCGCCCATGTGCGGCGAGCTGAGCGTGTCGGAGAGCCGGAAGCCGAGGTGCCGCTCGTACCAGTCCCTGGTGCGGTCCAGGTCGGGGGAGTTGAGCACGACGTGGGACAGCTTGACCGGGATCGACTCCTTCTCCTCGATCCTGCGGTGCCGGCGCACCGCCACGTCGGCGGACACCTCGACGGTGCGGCCGTCGACGTCGAAGAAGCGGAAGCCGTACCCGCCGCCCGGCGTGTCCACCGTGCCCGGCCGGCTGATCAGCCGCACCCCGCCGGTGCCCAGCCGTTCGGCGAGGGTGTCGACGTCGGCCGGCGTGGCGGCTCCGTAGGAGACGAGGTCGAGGCGCTTCTCCTCGGCCCTGCGCAACCGGACCACGTACTGCTCGGGAGAGCCCTCGGCGGCGAGGAAGGAGATGCCCGAGTCCTCGGCGACCTGCGTCAGCCCCCAGACACCGGCGTAGAACTCGAGCTGCTTGTCGTAGTCGGGCACGGCGAGGTCGACGTGCCGCAGATGGGTGAGCAGACGTGCGCTCATGGTGTCACTCCAGGGAGAGGAGGGCGGTGGCGTTGCCGCCGCGTACGGCACGGAGGTCGGCGTCGGGCAGTTCTGCCGCGCGCAGGGCGGCCACCGGGTCCTCGGCGCCCATGTCGAAGGGGAAGTCGGAGCCGAGCAGCACCCGGTCCGGCCCCGCGGCCCGGACCAGCTCCCGCAGCACGTGCGGGTCATGGACGAGGGAGTCGAAGTACAGACGCTTCAGATAGCTGCTGGGCGGGTGCGCGCAGCCGGTGGCCGCGTCGGAGCGGGCCGACCAGGCGTGGTCGGCGCGGCCGATGTGCGTGGGCAGGTAGCCGCCGCCGTGCGCGGCGATCACCTTCAGCCCCGGGTGCCGGTCGAGCACACCGGAGAAGATCAGGTGGGACAGCGCGACGGCGTTCTCGACGGGCTGGCCCACGCTGTTGGACAGGTACCACCGGTCCAGCCGCTCGTCGAGGGTGCAGCCGAAGGGGTGCAGGAAGACGAGCGCGCCGCTCTCCTCGGCCCGGGTCCAGAACGGCTCGTACGCCGGGTCGGAGAGTTCCCGGCCCGGGGCGTGGCTGGAGATCTCCACCCCGGCCAGGCCCAGTTCCAGCGCGTGGTCGAGGGCCCGGACGATGTGCCGCGGGTGCTGCAACGGTACGAGTCCCAGGCCGCGCAGCCGCTCCCCGGCGGTCGAACAGTGCGCGGCCGTGGCCTCGTTGGCGAGCCGGTACAGCTTCTCGGCCGTCTCCTCGTCCGTCCAGTAGTGGTAGTGCGACGGGGACGGGCTGACCAGCTGCACGTCCACGCCCTGGGCGTCCATCGCGGCCAGCCGCGCGGCCACGTCGGTCAGCAGCGGGATCCGCTCGCGCACCATGGGGCCGCTGACCGCGAGGGCCTCGGCCCCGTTGCGCCGGGCGTCCAGGGCCTTCGCCTCCGCGAGGCCGGGCAGGTCCGCCACCAGGGCCTCGACCTCGGGCAGCAGCACATGGGCGTGCACATCGACGGTGGGGGAGGCGGGTGCGCCGGTACGCGGCGGGGGGCCGGCGGCGGTCACGGCAGCTCCCTGAGCATCGTCATCGTGCGGCCCATCAGACCGGGCACGTCCGCGTCGCGCACCCCGTCCAGCTGCCACCGGCCGATCTGCACGGATGCCTCGACGACGGGACGGACGCGCGCCATCCGCCGCTCGTAGTACGCCTGGAACAGCGTGTCGTCCCAGTCGTCCGTGCCGGTCAGCAGCTGCGCGAGCACCCACGCGTCCTCCAGGGACAGGGCCGCGCCCTGGGCGAGGGTGGGCGGGCAGCAGTGCGCGGCGTCGCCGACGAGGACGACCCGGCCGCGGTGCCAGGAGCCCTCGACCAGCAGCCGGTCGAACCAGGTGTAGTTGACCTTCGCCGGGTCGGTGATGTGCTCGGTGATCTCCGGCCAGCAGCCGCCGTAGGCCGAGGCGAGACGCCGCATCTCGTCGGCGTAGCTGTCCCGGGGGACGGCGGCGCGGTCACGGCCGGCCTCGACGACGTAGGCGTAGATCGTCGTGTCGCCGGTCGGGCAGTAGCCGGCGATGTAGGCGGGGCCGCCGTAGGCAAGGTCGGTACGGGTCACACCGGCCGGGCGCGGGGTGGCGACCCGCCAGATGGCCATGCCGGTGGGTTCCGGCGCGGCGGTGATGCCGACGGCCGCGCGCGTCGTGGAGCCGAGGCCGTCGGCGGCGATCACCAGGTCGTAGCGGCCCTCGGTGCCGTCGGTGAAGCGTACGGTCACCCCGGTGCCGTCCTGCTCCAGCGACGCGGCGCGGGTGCCGAGCCGTACGGAGGCGCCGCTCGCGCGGACGGCGTCGATCAGGATCCGCTGCAATCGGGGGCGCTGCATGCCGACGGTGGCGGGCAGGTCGTCGCCGCCGGTGCGGAGGTCGTGGGAGACGTGCAGGACCGTACCGTCGGGGGCGGTGATGCCGACCGAGTCGAAGCCGTAGCCGGACGCCTCGACCTCCTTCCACACGCCGAGTTCACGCAGCACGCGCAGGGCGTTGCCCTGCAAAGTGATGCCGGAGCCCGCGGTGGCGTTCCAGTCGTCCTTCGCCTCGATCAGGTCCACGGCCACACCGGCGCGGCGTAGCAGGACCGTGACGGCGTTTCCGGCGGCCCCACCGCCGACGACGAGGACCGAGCGGGCTGTGGTCATGGGGAACTCCTTTGTTCCGCCGGTCACTTGACGGCGATGGGATTGACGGGTGAGCCGACGGCCCCGGTGATGGGCAGGGGAGCGGCGGTGAGCCAGAACGCGTACGCGCCGTCCGCCGCGCAGTCCTCGGCGAGGGCGTCCAGGTCCCACATCTCGCCGATGAGGAGGCCGAGGTGGGGGATCGCGACCTGGTGCAGGGGCTGGAAGGCGTGTTCGAACTCGTTGGGACGGACCTCGAAGCCCCAGGTGTCGGTGGCGATCGCGGCGATCTCGGTGCCGTGCAGCCAGCCGGCCGTGGTGAACGACAGTCCGGGCGCCGGGCCGCCGGCGTAGTCGCCCCAGCCCTCGCGGCGCGTCCGCGCGAGCTGACCGGTGCGCACCAGCACGAGGTCGCCGCGTCCCACGGTCACCCCGTGCGCCGCGGCGGTCGCGGTCAGGTGCTCCTCGGTGATCGCGAAGCCGTCGGGCAGCTCTCCCGCCTCGCCGATCACGCGCCCCACGTCCAGCAGCACCCCGCGCCCGGCGACGTACGGCGCCATGTGCTCGATACCGGTGACGAGATCGCCGTCGGAGGTCACGACCTGTCCGGCCGGCCGCCCGTTCCACGCCCTGCCGTGGTCGAAGATGTGCCCGAGGCCGTCCCACTGCGTGGAGCACTGCAACGGCATGGCGATCACGTCGTCGGCGCCGCCGATGCCGTGCGGGAAGCCCTGGGTGCCGAGGGCGGCGTCGGAGCCGGTGTCCAGCATGGTGTGCACCGGGTTGGTGCGCCGCCGCCAGCCCTTCTGGGGGCCGTTCATGTCGAACGGCTGGGACAGCGAGAAGCTGACCCCGCGCCGGACGAGACCGGCGCCCTCGCGGCGCTTGCCCTCGTCGAGGAAGTTGAGGGTGCCGAGCCGGTCGTCGTCGCCCCAGCGGCCCCAGTTGGAGTACGCCCCGGCGGCGCGCGCGATCGCGCCTTCCGGGTCGTGACGGTCGAGGGCACTCGCGCCGTCGGGAGAGCGGTGCGCGGCCGGCGCGCCGTCGGGGGAGCGGTGTTCCGCCGTCGTCGCGCCGTCGGAGGGGCGGTGGTCGGCGGCCGTCATGCCGCCGGCTCCGCCACGCACCGGGTGCGCTGCGCGCCGAGGCCGGTCACGGAGCCCTCCATGACGTCACCGTCGCGCAGCAGCCGCCCCCAGTGCATGCCGTTGCCGGCCGGGCTGCCGGTGAGGACGAGGTCGCCGGGGAGCAGCCGCGCGCTCTGCGAGGCGTACGACACCATCCGGGCGACCTTGAAGATCATGTCCTTGGTCGACTCGTCCTGCATGGTCTCGCCGTTGAGCTTCAGCGTGACGCGCAGGTCGTCGGGGTCGCCGATCGAGGCGGCGGGCACGATCCACGGCCCGAGCGGGGTGAATCCCGGCAGGTTCTTGCTGCGCAGCCAGTCGGTGCCGATCTGCGGCATGTCCCGGCGGAAGACGGTCGCCCGGTCGGTGAGGTCGTTGGCGATCGTGTAACCGGCGATGTGCGCCGGAGCGTCCGCCACGGACACCCGGTAGGCGGGCCGGCCGATGACGACGGCCAGCTCCAGTTCCCAGTCGGGCTTCCCGGCCTCCGGCGGCAGCACCACGTCGTCGTACGGGCCGGTGATGGCGCTGGGCAGGCCGATGAACACGTACGGCAGGTCCTCGGCGGCCCGCCGGTCCATGATCTCCGCGGCCTCCGCACGCCGCTCGGCCTCGGGCCGCTCGTCACCGGGGGCGCGATGGGCCACGTGCAGGTCGATCACGTGCTGCCGGTAGTTCGCGCCCGACTGGAAGACCTGGCGCGGTTCCACCGGCGCGTGCACCCGCAGGTCCGCCAGCGGTGTGCGGGCACCGCCGGAGGCGGCGGCCAGCGTCCGCAGCCGGGGCAGGGCCGTCTCCCAGCGCTCCAGCAGGCCCAGGACGGTCAGCCGCTCGTCGTCGAAGGCGGCCCGCAGATCGAGAGCCCGGCCGTCGGGGGTGACGAGGGCCGGGAAGCGGGGCCCGGCCGGGGCCGAGAGGGTCGCGAGGGCGAAGGGTCCGGCGAAGAGCGCGGACGCGGGTTCAGGTTTCACGGCCATGTCCTCCAGATTGCGGTCCGACTAATCTGGACCCCGCACCCGTGATCAGGGAAATTGATTCTGTGGATGGCCGTCATCCATCATATGGATCGTTCTTTGATCGGCGCCGGAGCACGGAGGGAATCCCATGAACCTGGCCCGCCTCGACCTCAACCTGGTCGTCGCCCTGCGTGCCCTGCTCGAAGAACGCAACGTCACCCGTGCCGGGCAGCGGGTCGGCCTCAGCCAGCCCGCGATGAGCGCCGCCCTCGCCCGGCTGCGCCGGCACTTCGACGACGAACTGCTCGCCCGCGTCGGCGGCCACTACGAGCTGACGGCCCTCGGCCAGGTGCTCCTGGACCGCACCTCCACCGCCTACGACGTGCTGGAACGGCTCTTCGCCAGCCAGGCGGACTTCGACCCGGCCGAGGAACACCGGGAGTTCAAGATCGTGACGTCGGACTACGCCGTGGCGGTCTTCGGCACCGAACTGGCCCGGGTGGTGCACGAGGAGGCCCCGGGCATCCGGCTGCGCTTCTTCCAGACCCCGCCGACCGTCGTGGACGACACCGCCACCCTGCTGAGCGCCACCGACGGACTGCTCATGCCGCACGGTGTCGTCAGCGGCTTCCCCGCCACCGACCTCTACGACGACCGCTGGGTGTTCCTCGTCGCCGACGACCACCCCAGCGTCGACGACCGGCTCACCCGCCGCGACCTGGAACGGCTGCCGTGGGTGACGTACCAGCGCACCTACGACGCCCCGGCGGTGCGCCAGCTCGGCATGCTCGGCGTCGAGCCCCGGGTGGAGGTCTCCGTCGACAGCTTCCAGCTGCTGCCCCTGCTGGTCGCCGGCACCCGGCGCATCGCCCTGGTCCAGGCCCGCCTGGCCCGGCTGCTGGCCCCCATCGCCGCCGTCCGGGTGGTGGAACCGCCGTACGAGGCCGTACCGCTGCGGGAAGCCCTGTGGTGGCATCCGGTGCACACCCACGACGCCGCCCACATCTGGCTGCGCGAGACGGCCGCACGCATCGGTGCCCGCCTGCGCCTCCCGGCCTGAGCCCCGCCTCCTGCCTCCCGGGAGCCCCACCGGCAGGGCCCGCGCCGCCCAGCCGCGCGCCTGCCGGCTGCCTGCCGGCCCTGCTTCGTCCGGGGCCGTCCCGGACCGCTCGGGAGCTGCCGGGGGATGGCCGCAGGCCGCCGCCATCCACGTGCCGGATCGACGGCATCGGCACATCGGATGACGCGAGGACCGGGCCCAAGCACTTTTGAAAGTTCCTGGTCGGGCAGGACGGACCAGCGTGCTTGCGGCCCCGTCGACCAGGAACCTCCTCGCGTCCGAATGCTGACTTCATGCCGATGCGACAGGCGGTCAGCCCGCGACGGTGTTGTAGTTGACGATGCTGTCCACCAGGAGGGCGACCGCACCGGACAGCGGACTGTCCGCGCCCTTGCCCACCACGTCGGGTAACCGGTGCGCCTCCTCCGCCGTGACGGCCACCATGCCCCAGAACGCGTTGTAGCCCGAAGGGTCCGCCGGCTTGTCGGTGGCCGCCCCGACGGTCATGACGCCGCCCTCCTCGGCCAGCGCCAGCGCGCCCATCTGACGCAGCATGTCGGGATCCCGCTCCTCGGCGGCCACCACGCTCCAGCCCGCCACCTCCGTGTGACGCAGCGCGGCGAGAAGACTGCCGGCACTCCCCGCGCCGCTGATAACGATGTCGGGCAGGACGAGGACCACGGGCCCCTGAGTCATGGGCAGGCCGGACCGGATCGCTCCGTCGAGATCCGGTGCGAACGACTCGTCCTGGTAGACGAAGACGATCTGGAAGAGGCCGGCGTAGCGGGCGAGATAGCTCACCGTGTCCAGCTTGTGCGTCCTGAAGACGACGACCAGGCGGACGCTGAGCCCGCTCTTGGCCAGCTCGACGACGGCCTCCAGGCTGCGGTCCAGCACGGTGATCCCGGGAGCCAGACAGTGCAGCTCCTTCGAGTAGGGCGCCTCGAAGCGCGTACCGAATCCGGCGCAGGGCAGAATGATCGAGACATCGGGGACGGGTGCGGACGAACTTTGCATTGAGTCGCTTTCAGGTCGTGTTGACGATCGGAAGCTTCTGCACATCCATCTGCGCGAGAGTAAGGCGTGCCTGGGGCTCCGCACCCGGAAGATCACCGAAAAAGTTGCGAGTTGAGGCCATGGCCGGGTGACCGCGGGCGAACACCGCCCCTTCGGGCACCGGTTCGGGGACCGACCCGTGTCCGTGATCACCGCGACGTACACTGCTGCCGCGTATCCGCTGCGGCCGGCACAGCGCCGTCAGCGAACCGCTCGAAGCCTGGGCGGGCACGGACCGGAACGTGTGGGAAGTCAGGGCGAAAGAGGGCGCGGAATGCGGGTGTTGCTGTCCACGTACGGGACGCGGGGCGATGTCGAACCGCTGGTGGCGCTCGCGGTGCGGTTACGTGAACTCGGCGCGGAGGTGCGGATGTGCGCCCCGCCGGACGAGGAGTTCGCGCAGCGGCTCGCCGCCCTCGGCGTGCACCTGGTGCCGGTCGGTCCGCCGGTGCGGGAGATGATGCGCGGGGCGGCCCTGCCGTCGGCGGCGGACCTGGACCGGTACCGGACCGAGATGCTCGGCACCCAGTTCGACGTCTTCCCCGCGGCGGCCGAGGGATGCGATGTGCTGGTCGCGGCCGGCCTGGCGCAGATCGCCGCGCGGTCCGTGGCCGAGGCCGCGGGCATCCGCTACGTCCACGTGAGCTACGCGGCGGTCCACCTGCCGTCCCCGTACCACGCGCCGCCGCCCCGGCCGGGCTGGCCGGACCCGGACCCGGCGGTCACCGACAAGCGGGTGCTGTGGGAGCGGGACGCCCGCCAGGTGAACGCCCAGTTCGGTGAGAAGCTCAACGGCCACCGGGCCTCGCTCGGCCTGCCGCCGGTGGACGACGTCCGCGACCACGTCCTCACCGACCGGCCGTGGCTGGCCGCGGACCCGGCCCTGGGGCCGTGGCGGGAGACTCCGGGCCTCGACGTGACACAGACGGGCGCCTGGCACCTGCCGGACGAACGCCCCCTCCCGGCCGACCTGCTGACCTTCCTGGACGCGGGCGAGCCGCCGGTCTACGTGGGCTTCGGCAGCATGCGCCCGTCGCCGGACATCGCCCGCAGGGCCGTCGAGGCGATCCGCGCACAGGACCACCGCGTACTCGTCTCCCGAGGCTGGGCGGACCTGGACCTGACCGACGACCGGGACGACTGCCTCGCCATCGGCGAGGTCAGCCATCAGAGCCTGTTCCCCAGGGTGGCCGCCGTGGTGCACCACGGCGGCGCGGGCACCACGGTGACGGCCGCCCGGGCGGGCGTGCCGCAGGTGGTGATCCCTCTGCAGCTCTCCGACAACCCGTACTGGGCCGGCCAGGTGGCGGACCTGGACGTCGGCGTGGCCGTCGACGGTCCCACGGCGACCGCCGCATCCCTCTCCGCCGCGTTCAGGACGGCCCTGGCACCGGCCACCCGGGCCCGGGCGAAGGACCTCGGCGGCAGGATCCGCACCGACGGAGCGGCGGTGGCCGCGCGCCTGCTGACCGACGCCCTCCGATGAGCGGGCCCGGCCAGGTCCCGGACCGACGGCAGGAGCCCGCCGTCGGCGTGTATGTGGGCAACGCGGGCAAGGACGCGGCACTGGACCGGGGATGGCTGCTCGGGCATTTCAAGGAGCACGGCGATCCCCGCCACAGCCACGCCGTGGAGGTCAAGTGGGGCGTCCACCCGCGGGGCGAACGGCGGGCGCAGTGGGTGGAGGGCGAAGTGCGCACCGCCCTCCTCGTCCTCGTCACCGGCCGCTTCCGCATGGAGTTCCCCGGCCGCAGCGTGCTGCTGCGGGAACAGGGCGACTACGTCGTCTGGAGCCGGGGAGTGGACCACTCCTGGGAGGCGGAGGACGAGTCCGTCGTACTGACCGTCCGCTGGCCCTCGGTCCCCGGATACGCCGTACCGGAGGAGGAGAAGGAGGAGGCGCGGCCGGGTCCGGAGGGCGGCAGGTGACCGGTGCGGTGGTGGCCGGCCGAAGGGAGCCGAGCCGCACGACTCGCCGGATGAGCCACGTGGAGCGGGGTGACCAAGAGGGTTGCGGGTCGGGAGAGGTATCGCCCTTCGCCGGCTCGCCCGCTCGTTCGACTGTCAGAGGTCGTCGGGGAGCAGCCGGAAAGAAGGCTCCCCGGTCAGCGGCCGCATCGTGCGGAAGTGGCAGTCCGTCGTGAAAACGTCGACCGTCCGGAAGGCCGCCGCAAGGGCGACGTTCATAGCGTCCGCCAGACCCACTCCCGCACCGCCGTCCGCATCGACGTACCCCCGCATCACCGCCATGGCGCTTCTCAGGTGCGGTGCGGTGTCGGGGATCTCGAACCGGCGGACCTCCGCCTGGCCGGTGATGAAGTCCAGCGCGTTCATGGCGGCCTTGCTGCCGACTCGTGAGGTCAGCAGGTAGTCCAGTTCGGTGAGCACCATGGGTGAGACCACGAGGTGCCCCGTTCGTGCGAGAGCTTCCCGGTGGGCGGAGTGGCGGGGGTCCTTCGGCGTGAACAGCCGGTACAGGGCGTTCGTGTCGGCGATGGCGACCGGGATGTCAGGCATCGCTCCCACCAGCCATGTCTTCGCCCATCCCCCGTAGCGTCGCCCCGATCTCCTCGTCGTCGAGCACGGGGCCGCCCAGGTCGGGGATGTCGAGGTCGCCCATGGGGTCGGTGCGGAACGGGTACGCGGGTCGGCCCGTCAGCACGCCGCGGGGCACGATGTCTCCTATCGGGACGCCGTCCTTGGTGATGGTCACCGTCTCCCCGGCTGCCACGCGGGCCAGGACACGCGATGTCTGCTGGTTGAGCTCCCTCAGCGGGACCTCCGCGCCGTCGCTCATCCATCCACTGTACTACTCGTTCTACGCGGGGATGCGGCGGCCGCATCGGCAGTTACGCCGGTGTGGGTGAGCTGATCGCGGAAACCTCACAGGTACATGGCCATGCCGGGCGTACCGGTCCGCTTCAGACCGGGGCGTGGGCGTGACAGGTGGCCCGCTGTACAGTGAAGAACGCCCTTGACCTGCAGAAAGCGGGCAGGGAGCCGACCTGTAGGAGCACCGATGCTGCGCACCATGCACAAATCCAAGATCCACCGAGCCACCGTCACCCAGGCCGACCTGCACTATGTGGGATCGGTGACCATCGACGGTGAGCTGCTGGAGGCCGCCGATCTGCTGCCCGGTGAGCTGGTCCATATCGTCGACATCACCAACGGCGCCCGGCTCGAGACCTATGTCATCGAGGGGGAGCGGGGTTCCGGGGTCGTCGGGATCAACGGCGCCGCCGCTCACCTCGTGCACCCCGGTGACCTGGTGATCATCATCAGCTACGCCCAGGTCACCGATGCCGAGGCGCGGGAGCTGAAGCCGCGGGTCGTGCATGTCGACGGCGGCAACCGTATCGTCGCCCTCGGTGCCGACGCCTCCGCGCCGGTGCCGGGGACCGATCAGGTGCGGAGCCCGCAGGCCGTTTCCGGCTGAGCGGGGTCCGTCCGGCAGGAGGGTGCGTTCCGTGGGTGACATCGGGATCCGTGACGACCGGGCCGCCGGGCGGTTGGAGGCGCTCGGGGACGGGGGAGCCGTCGTCGGCCGGATCGAGTACTTCGTGCTCGGGCCGCCCGGGTCCCCGGAGCGCGCCCTCGTCCCCGTTCACACGATCGTGGAGCCCGCCCACGAGGGGCAGGGCATCGGCGGAGCCCTGGCCCGTGAGCTCTACGGCACGGCGGCGCGGGAGGGCGTCTTCGTCGTCCCGCTCTGTCCGTACGTCGCGGGGTGGGCCGAGCGGCATCCCGATGACGCTCCCGCCGCCCCGCCCGGACTGCGGCCCGCCGCGGAGGAGTGGCTGCGGGCGCACCCCGGGCGTTTCTGAGACCGGCTCGGCGCGGGGGCGGCGGACAGGTGCGGTGCCGCCGTGAGGCGGGTGCGGGTGCCGGGGGCGGTGGTGCGCCTCGTACGGGCTGACCGCCGGCACCCGTGGGTGACTGGTGGGTCGGGGGCCGGGTAGGCGGGGGAGTGAGAGATCCGGAGCCTGTGCCGGCCGACCGGTTGGAGGACACCGTCATGACGCACCCGCCGTATCCCGACCCCGTGCCGCCGGGGCCCACTCCCGGTCCCGGTCCCGAGCCGCCCTCACCGGAACCTGTGCCGGAGCCGCCGCCCGGCCCGATTCCGGGACCGCCTCCCGGGCCTCCGCCGCCGGGGCCGGGGCCCTTCCCGCCGGAGCCGGTTCCTCCGGAGCCCCCGCCCTCGCCCGTCCCGCCCGGACCCGAACCGGTACCCAGCCCCGAGCCGGGGCCGCCGCTCACCTGAGGCACAGATCACCTGAGGCACAGAGAGGCGGGGTGCCCGGAGACCACCGGCCTCCGGGCACCCCGCCCCGTCCCGTCCGCTGAAGCCCCGCGCAGCGGTCACGCGGTCACGCGGTGGCTACGCCGTCACCTCCGCGCGGTCCCCGCCCCACAGCGTGTGGAACGAGCCCTCGCGGTCCGTGCGCCGGTAGGTGTGGGCGCCGAAGTAGTCGCGCTGGCCCTGGGTGAGGGCGGCCGGGAGACGGTCGGCGCGCAGGGCGTCGTAGTAGGCGAGGGCGGCGGCGAAGCCGGGGGTGGCGACGCCCTGGCGGGTGGCCGTGGCCAGCACCTCGCGCCAGTCGTCCTGCGCCGCCGCGATCTCACCGGCGAACGTCTCGTCCGACAGCAGGCTCGGCAGGTCCGCCCGGGCGTCGTAGGCCGCGCGGATGCGGTCCAGGAACGCCGCCCGGATGATGCAGCCGCCGCGCCAGATCGCGGAGACCGCGCCCAGGTCGATGTCCCAGCCGTACTCCTCGCTGCCCGCCGCGATCTCGTGGAAGCCCTGGGTGTACGACACGATCTTCGAGGCGTACAGGGCCTGCTCCACACGGTCGGCGAAGGCACCCGCCTCCGTCTCGTCCAGCGGCACCGGCTTCGGGCCGGCCAGGCCGCGCGAGGCCTCCCGCAGCGCCGCGTGACCGGAGAGGGAGCGGGCGAAGACCGCCTCCGCGATGCCCGACACCGGGACGCCCAGGTCGAGGGCGATCTGCACCGTCCAGCGGCCGGTGCCCTTCTGCTCGGCCTCGTCCACCACCACGTCCACGAACGGCTTGCCCGTCGCCGCGTCCACGTGCGACAGCACCTCGGCCGTGATCTCGATCAGGTACGAGTCGAGGCGGCCCCGGTTCCAGGTGCGGAAGATGTCCGCGATCTGCGCCGGCTCGTAGCCCGCCACGTCGCGCAGCAGCTGGTAGGCCTCACCGATCAGCTGCATGTCCGCGTACTCGATGCCGTTGTGCACCATCTTCACGAAGTGACCGGCACCGTCCGGGCCGACGTGCGTCACGCAGGGCGAGCCGTCCGCGGCCTTCGCCGAGATCTTCTCCAGCATCGGGCCCAGCGAGTCGTACGACTCCCTCGGGCCGCCCGGCATGATGCTCGGCCCGTTCAGCGCGCCCTCCTCGCCGCCCGACACACCCATGCCGACGAAGTGGATGCCCTGCTCGCGCAGCGCCTTCTCACGGCGCCGGGTGTCGGCGAAGTGCGCGTTGCCGCCGTCGATGATCATGTCACCGGGCTCCAGGAGCGGCGCGAACTCCTCGATCACCGCGTCCGTCGGGTCGCCCGCCTTGACCATGATGACCAGCCGCCGGGGCCGCTCCAGCGCCGCCACGAAGTCCTTCGCGCTCTCGGCCGCGACGAACTCGCCCTCGTGCCCGAACTCCTCCACCAGGGCGTGCGTCCGCGCCGCCGTCCGGTTGTGCACCGCGACCGTGTAGCCGTTGCGTGCGAAGTTGCGGGCGAGGTTGCGGCCCATCACCGCGAGTCCCGTGACGCCGATCTGGGCTGTAGTGCTCATTCCGCCTGCTCCTCAAGAGGTCGAGGGTTCAAGAATCCAAGTTTCACGATGTCAGGACGATCACGTGGGTCGTGCCAGGGGTACCAGGGGGGCCGGTACCGAAACGGTCGTCCGGCCAGTATTGCCCACGGCCGGAGCCGTCCCCCGCACATACGGACCAGCCGGCCTCCTCCGCTCAGCCGCGCCGGAAGTCGACCGTGAGCGGGGTGTGCGGGGGGCGCGGCGAGGGGGCCCGCCATGATGCCGTGTCAACTCCCCTTCCACACAAGCGCCCCCACTTCACAACCCGTGCGCCCCCACGTCCCCGGGCGGCCGATTGCTGTCTTGTCATGGCCTGTTCGGGGCACTTACTTTTGGCCTTCCTGACGCATGTCGATGGGGGCACTCCATGGCCGTACGCGGCCGGCACCGCCGGTATCAGCCGAACAGGATCAACCGCGCCTCGCTCACCGTCACGGCGGGCGGTGCCGGGATCGCCCTGCCGCTCGTCGCCGCCGGAACCGCCCACGCGGCCGACGTGAGCACCTGGAACAAGGTCGCCGCGTGCGAGTCGAGCGGCAACTGGCACATCAACACCGGCAACGGCTTCTACGGCGGCCTCCAGTTCACCCAGTCCACCTGGGCGGCCTACGGCGGCGCCAAGTACGCGGCCCGCGCGGACCTCGCGACCAGGGACCAGCAGATCGCCGTCGCCGAGCAGGTCCTGGACGGACAGGGGCCCGGGGCCTGGCCGGTCTGCTCGGTGCGGGCCGGCCTCACCCGGGGCGGCGGCAGCCCCGGCGTCCACCCGGACAGCGCCGGCACCCGGCCCGCCGGCGCGGCGAAGACCGGTGCCGCGAGCCGGGCCGGCAGCGCCAGGACCTCCGCCGGGACGTCCGCGAAGACGTCTGCCAAGACCTCCGCCAAGGACGTCCAGCCGCAGCACACGCCCCAGTCCCGGGCGGGCACCGCCGAGATGTACACCGTCGTGCACGGCGACACGCTCTCCGGCATAGCCGACGAGCAGCACGTCACCGGCGGCTGGCACCGGCTCTACTCCGCCAACCGCGCCACCGTCGGGTCCGACCCCGACCTGATCATCCCCGGCCAGCGCCTCGCCCTGCACGGCAAGGCCGCGACCGCCCCCGAGACCCACGCCACGAAGAAGAAGGCGTCCACCCCGACCACGCACACCTCGCACACCTCGCACAAACCGGCCACCACGACCCACAGCCACACCCTCGTCGCCCCGGTCAGCGCGCCCATAGGCACCGCCTACCACGCCTCCGGGTCGCACTGGTCGAAGGGCTACCACACCGGAGTCGACTTCCTCGTCCCCACCGGCACCTCCGTCAAGGCCGCCGCGGCCGGGCACGTCGTCAGCTCCGGATGGGGCGGTGCCTACGGCTACCAGGTGGTGATCCGGCACGCCGACGGCCGCTACACCCAGTACGCCCATCTGTCCGCCATCTCCGTCAAGGCGGGCCAGACGGTGGCGGCCGGGCAGCGCATAGGGCGTTCCGGCGCCACCGGCAACGTCACCGGCCCTCATCTGCACTTCGAGGTGCGGACCGGGCCGGGGTTCGGCTCGGACATCGACCCGCTCGCCTACCTCCGCGCGGGCGGCGTCAAGCTCTGACCCGTGGCTCCCGCGACCGCCGGGGTTCCCGCGGCTCACGCGGCTTCCGGCGTTCGGGCTGCGCGGGCACCGGGACGAAGACGCCGCCGTGGAGGGAGCCGTAGGAGTAGCGCACCGGTTCGCCGTCGGGGGCCGGTGCGCTCGGCGGCCCGTCGGGCAGGGCGCCGGGGACCGCGTCCGGGACGGCCACCGGGGTGTCCGCCGGGCCGCCCGGTCCGCTCAGGTCGTCGAGGCCGGTCAGGCCGTCGGCGCCGGTCAGGCCGTCCGGCCCCCTGCCGTGCCGTCCTCGGCCGTACGGTCCGTATCCGTCCGCCCGCGCCTCCGCCCCAGTCCTGCCCGCCCCAGACCTCTGCGCCCCGGGCTCTCCCGCTCCTGGCGCTCCCGCCCCCGGCTTCCCCGGCTCCGGCTCCGGGGAGGCGGTGGACGCCACCCGCCCCGATGCCGGCCCGGCTTCCCCCCGCGGGGCCGTCGCCGTCCCCTCCGGTACCTCGTACGGTGTCCGCTCGATCCGTTCCGTCGTCAGCAGGATCAGCCCGCCCGCCGCCACCACACCGCAGCTCAGCGCGAGCGCGGTGCCCGTGCCGCCGTAGCGGAAGGTCTCGCCGAACATGGTGATGCCGACCGCCGCGGCCACCACCGGGTTGACCACCGTCAGCGTGGCCAGCGGGGCCGCCAGGCCGCCGCCGCGGTACGACGCCTGCGACAGCAGCACGCCCGCCGTCGCGAACACCGCTATGACGGCCAGCGCGGGCAGCTCGCCCGCCGCGATCCCCTCGTCCCAGTCGACCGCGACCGTCTTGGTGAACACCGACGACATGCCGAAGGCTATGCCGGAACCGGTCGCCAGCAGCACGCTGCGGACCGCTGGATGGTGGTGCGCGGCACGGCCCGCCGCCATCAGCGCCGCCACCGCGCCCCCGGCGACCAGGGCCACCGCGACGCGCTGCGCCGCGTTCAGGGAGTGCGCCTCGGAGGCGCCGACCAGGGACAGCAGACCGGCGAGACCGACCGTCGCCATGATCGCGCCCCGCCAGGCCGTGGCACCCGCCTTGCGCCCGACGAACAGGGCCGCCATCGGCAGCGCGAACACGATCGTCAGCGCGCCCAGCGGCTGGACCAGGCTGAGGGGGCCGTAGGCCAGCGCCGCCACGTGGAGCAGCCCGCCCAGGCCGTTCATCGCCAGCGCCGCCCACCACGCCGGCCTGCGCAGCGGGGCGTACGCCTGCCCGGGGCTGGTCACCGCCACGCGCTCCTGGACGATCGCCCCGCCCGCGTAGGCCACGGCGGAGACGAACGACAGCAGCACGGACAACGCGAGGGCGCTCATGAGCGGCTCCTCTGCGCGGGCCGGGGGCGTCTGGCCCGGCGCGACGGAAGCGAACGGTCAACCATGAGAACAACGGTGCCCGGTCGAACTGTTCCCGTCTTCGTACCTGAGCACGCAATGTCCCCTACTCCCGTTGGAGTACGCGACGCGTGGAATCCTCCCTCAGGCGGGTGCCCCAGGTATGACACCCCGGCTCCCGGACGTCTTCCTCTTCCCCCCACGCCACTCCTGGGTGAGGATGTGGGAGATCAACCACGACAGACTCAACCGTCACAAATGGGAGCCTTGGGTGCGAGTCGGCCTGCTGACCCGGGAGTACCCGCCGGACGTCTACGGCGGCGCGGGCGTCCACGTCGAGTTCCTGGCCAGGGAGCTGCGACCGCTGGTCGACGTCGCCGTGCACTGCTGGGGCGAGGGCCGCTCCGACGGTGTCGTACGGCACCGCTCCTGGCCCGTCCTCGACGGCGCGAACGACGCGCTGCGCACGTTCTCCGTGGACCTCTCCATGGCCGCCGCGGCCGAGGGCTGCGAGCTGGTCCACTCCCACACCTGGTACGCCAATCTCGCCGGGCACTTCGCCAAGCTGCTGTACGGCGTGCCGCACGTGGTGACCGCCCACTCGCTGGAGCCGCTGCGCCCCTGGAAGGCCGAGCAGCTCGGCGGCGGCTACGCCCTCTCCGGCTGGGCCGAGCGCACCGCGATCGAGGCCGCCGACGCCGTCGTCGCCGTCTCCGGCGCCATGCGCGACGACATCCTCGGCTGCTACCCGGCCCTCGACCCGGCCAGGGTGCACGTCGTGCACAACGGCATCGACACCACCCTCTACCGCCCGGACCACGGCACCGACGTCCTCACCCGCATCGGCCTGGACACCGGCCGCCCCTACATCCTGTTCGTCGGCCGCATCACCCGGCAGAAGGGCGTGCCCCATCTGCTGCGGGCGGCGCGGCACATCGACCCGGCCGCGCAGGTCGTGCTGTGCGCCGGGGCGCCCGACACGCCGGAGATCGACCGCGAGTTCCGCGAACTGTACGAGGAGCTGCGCCAGGTCCGCGAGGGCGTGCACTGGATCCCGCAGATGCTGCCGCGCACGGACGTCATCCAGCTGCTCACCCACGCCGCCGTGTTCGTCTGCCCGTCCGTCTACGAGCCCCTGGGCATCGTCAACCTGGAGGCCATGGCCTGCGGCACGCCCGTCGTCGCCTCCCGGGTGGGCGGTATCCCCGAGGTGGTGGACCACGGCAGGACCGGACTGCTCGTCGACGTGGACGACGACGGCGACGGCGGCGGCGGCGATTTCGAGACAGCCCTCGCGCGCGCCCTCGACACCGTGCTCGCCGATCCCGCCGCCGCCCGCCGGATGGGCGAGGCCGGGCGCGAGCGGGCCGTCGAGGAGTTCGGCTGGGACGCGATCGCGCGGCGGACGGTACGGCTCTACGAAGAGGTCCTCGGACGGCACGGCGGTCCGGTACAACCGGGATGATCCCGGGCAGGTTAGAACGCCCTGCTCAGGGGCATCCATCGGTCAGCAACCAGGGTGAGGGGAGCGACCATGCGTCGTGGTGGTCCTTCGGTGCTCGGCATCGTACTGGCGGGTGGTGAGGGCAAACGCCTGATGCCGCTCACCGCTGACCGCGCCAAGCCCGCGGTCACCTTCGGCGGCACCTACCGCCTCGTCGACTTCGTGCTCTCCAACCTCGTCAACGGCGACATCCTGCGCATCTGTGTGCTGACGCAGTACAAGTCGCACTCGCTCGACCGGCACATCACGACCACCTGGCGGATGTCCAGCCTGCTCGGCAACTACGTCACCCCGGTCCCGGCCCAGCAGCGCCTCGGCCCGCGCTGGTTCCTGGGCAGCGCCGACGCGATCCTGCAGTCCCTCAACCTGGTCCACGACGAGCAGCCCGAGTACGTCGCGGTCTTCGGCGCCGACCACGTCTACCGCATGGACCCGCGCCAGATGCTCAGACAGCACATCGAGGGCGGCGCGGGCGTGACGGTCGCCGGGATCCGGGTGCCGCGCTCGGAGGCGCCGTCCTTCGGGGTGATCACCGTGGGCTCCGACGGGCAGACGGTGGACAGCTTCCTGGAGAAGCCCGCCGACCCGCCCGGACTCCCCGACGACCCGCAGTCCGTCTTCGCGTCCATGGGCAACTACCTCTTCACCACGAAGGCCCTGATCGAGGCGCTCCAGCGGGACGCCGAGGACGAGAGCTCCGCCCACGACATGGGCGGCTCGATCCTCCCCCAGCTCACCGCGCGCGGGGAGGCGCAGGTCTACGACTTCAGCGAGAACCACGTCCCCGGCGAGACCACCCGCGACCAGGGCTACTGGCGGGACGTCGGCACCATCGACGCCTACTACGAGTCCCACATGGACCTCATCGCCGAGCGCCCCGCGTTCAACCTCTACAACCGCGACTGGCCCGTCTACACCCACTCCAACCAGCTCTCGCCCGCCCGGTTCAACGCCGGCGGCATCGCCAGCGAGTCGATCATCAGCGCGGGCTGCCTGATCCGCGGGCAGGTCACCCGGTCCGTGCTCTCGCCCGGCGTGGTCGTCGACTCGGGAGCGGTGGTGCAGGGGTCGGTGCTGCACGACAACGTGCACATCGGGCGGGGCGCGGTGGTGCGCGGCGCCGTCCTCGACAAGAACGTCGAGGTGCCGCCCGGCGCGACGATCGGCGTCAACCCGGAACGGGACGCCGAGCTCTACACGGTGTCCCGGGGCGGGGTGATCGTCCTGGGCAAGGGGCAGCGGGTGCCCTGACTGCGGCGCAGGGTGCCCTGGCAGCGCGGGTGATCGCCCCGACGGCGGCTGCGGGTGCCGGCGGTGCCGACGGGTCGCCCCGATGGTGGCAGCGGGTGCTCCATCGGCGCCACCGCGTGGCCCGGCGGCCGGTGCGACGGCTGTGACCTGCGCCGTTCGCCGCACTCCGGCTGGTACGATCGGCGGCGGATGCTGGCGCGGTGCTTTCGGGCGGTCGCCCGGAGTGGTTGGGGGTTTCACAGTGGTCACCGGTCGTGTGGTGAGGTTCGACAGTACGCGGGGATACGGGTTCATCACCCCGGATCACGGGCAGGAGGACGTCTTCCTGCACGTCAACGATCTGCTCATCCCCGAGGCCATGGTGCGTACCGGGCTGTCGGTCGAGTTCGAGATCGAGGAGGGCGAGCGCGGCCCCAAGGCGTCGTCGATCCGGCTGGCCAAGGGTGCCTCCTCCGGACGTTCCGTGTCGTCCGTGCCGTCGGTGGGCGGCGACGACGCGCTGTGCGACGTCCTGGCGAGCGAGGACTTCACGCACGACGTGACCGAGCTGCTGCTGCACGCGGTGCCCAGCCTCACCGGTCAGCAGCTCCTGCAGATCCGGCACGAACTGCTGGAGTTCGCGAAGAAGCAGGGCTGGATCGAGGACTGAGCGGTCCGGGCCCCACAGGGCCCCACCGGGTTCTCCCGGACGTTCCTGAGCGTCCCCGGGCGCTCCCGGCCGCCCCCCGGTGTTCCCGGTGTCCCGGGCCGGAGAGGCCCGGGCTCCAGGGGCCGGTGACGGCTGCCGGTCCGCGGGCTCCCGACGGTCCCCGGTTGGCCGAAAACCCTCCCCTCCACCCCACCCCCGTCCTTGTCATGCCCTGGACGCGGACCGGAGCGGCGTGCTGTCATGCCAACTGCTGTCCATGACAACGTTGTTATGGCGGGAGGACGCCACCGTGACCCGACCCGTGCCCACCAGACGCCACTTCCTGCAGACCGGATGCCTCGCCGCAGGATCCCTCGCCGCCGGCGTGGCCTTACCGGCGACGCCCGCCGCCGCCTCCGACGCCGCCCCGGCGCCCGCGGCGGCCACCGCCGCTCTCGCGGCCGACGCCTTCACCCGGCTGCCGCCCGGCAGCGTCACCCCGCGCGGCTGGCTCGCCGGGCAGCTGCGTCTCCAGCTCGCCGGCCTGTGCGGGCGCTACGCCGAGCGCTCCCACTTCCTCGACCCCGCCACCAGCGGCTGGACCCGTCCCGGCAACGCCGGCTGGGAGGAACTGCCGTACTGGCTGCGCGGATACGTCCCCCTCGCCGTCGCCACCGGCGACAGCGCCGCCCTCGACACCGCCCGCCGCTGGATCGACGCGATCCTCGCCACCCAGCAGCCCGACGGATTCTTCGGCCCCACGTCCCTGCGCACCTCCCTGAACGGCGGCCCCGACTTCTGGCCCTTCCTGCCGCTGCTCCAAGCACTGCGCAGCTACGAGGAGTTCACCCACGACACGCGTGTCGTGCCGTTCCTGACCCGCTTCCTCACCTTCATGAACGCCCAGGGCAAGGGTGCCTTCGACACCAGCTGGGTGTCGCTGCGCTGGGGCGACGGCATCGACATCGCGCTGTGGCTCCACCGCCGTACCGGCGACGCCTTCCTGCTCGGCCTGGCCGACAAGATGCACGCCTGGGGCGCGGACTGGAGCGGCCCGCTGCCGACCCCGCACAACGTCAACATCGCCCAGGGTTTCCGCGAGCCCGCCCAGTACGCCCAGCGCTCCGGCTCCGCCGACCTGACCCGGGCGACGTACACCACGTACGACCAGGTCATGGGCTCCTACGGTCAGTTCCCGGGGGGCGGCATCGCCGGTGACGAGAACATCCGGCCCGGCTTCGGCGACCCCCGGCAGGGCTTCGAGACCTGCGGCATCGTCGAGTTCATGGCCAGCCACGAGCTGCTGACCCGGATCACCGGCGACCCGGTGTGGGCGGACCGCTGCGAGGACCTGGCGTTCAACATGCTGCCCGCCTCCCTCGACCCCGAGGGCAGGGCCGTGCACTACGTCACCGGCGCCAACAGCATCGATCTGGACAACACCCCGAAGACACAGGGACAGTTCCAGAACGGCTTCGCCATGCAGTCCTTCCAGCCCGGCGTCGACCAGTACCGCTGCTGCCCGCACAACTACGGCATGGGCTGGCCGTACTTCAACGAGGAACTCTGGCTCGCCACCCCCGACGGCGGTCTCGCCGCCGCGATGTACGCCCCCGGCCAGGTCCGCGCCACCGTCGCCCAGGGCGTGACCGTCACCGTCACCGAGGACACCGGCTACCCCTTCGACGACACGGTCACCCTCACCCTGGCCCTCCCGGCCCCCACCGCCTTCCCGCTCCTCCTGCGCGTCCCCGGCTGGTGCACAGGGCCTCAACTGCTCGTCAACGGGCAGCCGTTCGCCGCCCAGGACGGCCCGGCGTTCGTCCGCGTCCAGCGCACCTGGCACGACGGCGACCGGGTCACCCTGACCCTCCCGCAGCGCACCGTCCTGCACACCTGGACCGGCAACCACGACGCCGTGAGCGTCCGGCACGGCCCGCTCAGCTACGCGCTGCGCATCGGCGAGAGCTACGTCCGCTATGCCGGCGACGACATCTTCCCCGAGTACGCGGTGCACGCCACCACACCCTGGAACTACGCCCTCGCCCAGGGCACTTCACCGGTCCTGCACCGCGCCTCGGACACCGTCCCCGACAACCCCTTCACCCAGGCCGGCACCCCGCTCACCCTCACCGCAGACGCCTACCGGCTGCCCGAATGGGTCGCCGACGACGAGCACGTCGTCGCCCCGCTCCAGCAGAGCCCCGCCCGCTCCACCGGCGCCACCGAGCAGATCACCCTGGTCCCGATGGGCGCCGCCCGGCTGCGGATCGCGGCGTTCCCGACCGCCGCCCCGGACGGCACACCCTGGACGCCCGAGCCGCCGTACCGCCGCATCCAGAACAAGCACAGCGGCAAGGTGCTCGCCGTGGACGGCATGTCCACGGCCAACAGTGCGCGCGTGGTGCAGTACGACAACACCGGCACCGGCGACCACGCCTGGCAGCTCGTCGACCAGGGCGGCGGCTGGTTCCTGGTGCGCAACGGCCAGAGCGGCAAGGTGCTCGGCGTCGACGGGATGTCCACCGCCGACAGCGCCGTCGTCGTGCAGTACGAGGACAACGGCACCGACGACCACCTCTGGACCCGCGTCGACCAGGGCGACGGCTGGTTCCTGGTGCGCAACCGGCACAGCGGCAAGGTGCTCGGCGTGGACGGCATGTCCACGGCCAACAGCGCCCAGGTGGTCCAGTTCACGGACAACGGCACCGACGACCATCTGTGGCGACTGCTCTGAGCGGGCGAACCCGGCCCGGCGCCAACCGCCGTACACCGCCGCGTCCTTGACGAGTACACGCCCTCACCCAAGAATGATCGCGCTGCGACAACGTTGTCCCAGCGTTCTGAGGAGGCCAGACCGCGTATGAGCGCGCCCCAGAGCACGTCCCCGAGCATGTCCCGGAGCAGATCCGGGAGCACTCCCGCACCATCGAGCCTCACCCCGCGTACGTCCCTGAACATGTCCCCGGGCACCCCGGGCCGGCCGTCCGGCAGGAGCACCTGGCTGCGCCGCGCCGTCCGCGCGGTGACGGCCGCCGCCCTCCTCGGCACCGCCCTCGCCGGGCCCACGGCACTGGCGGCCGACCGGCAGGGACCGCTCACCGACCTCGTCAACCCGTTCATCGGCACCGAGAACGAGGGCAACACCTACCCCGGCGCGGCCGTGCCGTTCGGCATGGTGCAGCTCTCCCCGGACACCGGTCACAACACCGGCTACGACTACTCCCAGAGCCGGATCCGGGGCTTCTCCCTGGTCCATCTCTCCGGCGTCGGCTGCGGCCTCGGCGGCGACCTGCCCGTCCTGCCCACCACCGGCGACGTCACCCAGACCGACTACGCCAAGTACGCCGCCGCCTTCAGCCACGACGACGAGACCGCGAGCCCCGGCTACTACCGCGTCGGCCTCGACTCCGGGGTCAAGGCCGAGCTGACCGCGACCGCCCGCACCGGCGTGCAGCGCTACACCTTCCCCGCCACTGACAAGGCCAACGTGCTGATCGACGCGGGCCAGTCACTGCACCGCAAGGTCTCCACCCAGGTCGAGATCCTCGACAGCCGCACCGTACGCACCGCGATCACCGGCCGCGGCTTCTGCGGGGACACCCAGCCCTACACCGTCTACACCGTCACCCGCTTCGACCGCCCCTTCACCGCCTACGGCACCTGGGACGGCTCCACGGTCACCGCGGGCTCGGCCACCGGGCACGACGGCGCCTACGTCCGCTTCGACACCACCAAGGACCGCACCGTCGAGGCGACCACCGCCCTGTCCTACGTCGACGCGCACGGCGCCGCCGTCAACCTGAAGGCGGAGGGCGGGCGTTCCTTCGACGCGGTGCGCCACGCCGCGCAGCGGGCCTGGGAGCGGCGGCTGGAGGACGTACGGGTCCAGGGCGGCGGCGACACCCTGCGCCGGGTCTTCTACTCCTCCCTCTACCGGTCCTTCCTCGCGCCCAACATCGGCAGCGACGCCGACGGCCGCTACACCGGCTGGGACCAGCGGATCCACACCGCCAAGGGCTTCACGTACTACCAGAACTGGTCGCTGTGGGACACCTACCGCACCCAGTCCCAGCTGCTCTCCCTGCTCGCCCCGCACGAGGCGCGCGACATGGCGATCTCCGTCATCAGGATCGACGAGGAGAGCGGCTGGCTGCCCAAGTGGGGCTACGGCACGGTGGAGACGAACATCATGACCGGCGACCCGGTCACCCCGTTCCTCACCAACGCCTACCAGCAGGGCCTGCTCAAGGGCTGGGAGGAGCGCGCCTACCGCGCCCTGAAGCAGAACGCCGACGGCGTGCCGCCCACCGCCTCCCCGGCCGTCGGCCGCGAGGCCAACCAGGAGTACATCGCGAACGGCTACGCGCCCTACATCGCCGGCCGCCCGCACGCCAAGCCCGGCGACTCGGACTACGACCACGGCGCCTCGGCCACCCTCGAGTACGCCCTCTCCGACGCCATGCTCGCCCAGATGGCCCGCGACCTCGGCCATGACGCGGACGCCGCCCGCTATGCCGCCCGCGCCCAGGACTACCGCTCCCTCTACGACCCCTCCACCGGCTTCTTCCGCGCCCGCGACGCCTCCGGCGCCTTCACCGGACCGGCCGACCCGGCCCAGAGCACCGGCTTCCACGAGGGCACGTCCTGGCAGTACCAGTGGCTGGTCCCGCAGGACCTGCCCGGCATGGTCGACCTGATCGGCGGCAGGCAGGCGGCCAACGACCGCCTCGACTCGTTCTTCGCCTACCGGCAACTGCTCGCCGACCCGGCGAAGACCGCCCGCGAGGTCTGGGTCAACGGCCCGTACGCCTACTACAACGCCGACAAGTACAACCCGCAGAACGAACCCGACCTCATCGCCCCCTACACCTATCTGTCCACCGGCCAGCCCTGGAAGACCACCGACGTCGTGCACGCCGCGCTGACCCTCTTCACCGACGGTCCCACCGGCATGACCGGCAACGACGACCTCGGCACCATGTCCGCGTGGATGGTCCTCTCGTCGATCGGCGTCTTCCCGGTGCAGCCCGGCTACGACACCTGGGGCCTGTCCACGCCCGTCTTCGACCGCGTCGACCTGAAGCTCGACCGCCGCTACTACCCGCGCGGCGGGTTCACCGTCACCGCGTCCGGCACCTCGGACACCGACCGGTACATCCAGTCGGCCCGCATCGACGGCAAGGCCTACGGCAAGACCTATCTGACGACCGGCGCGCTGCGCTCCCTGCACTCCCTGTCGTTCACGGTCGGCCCGCAGCCGTCGGAGTGGGGCACCTCCGCCCAGGCGGCGCCGCCCGCCCTGAAGTGACCTCGGTCGGCCCACACGTCCCGCCCCTTTCGGACCCTTCCGGTGGGGGCGGGACGTAATCCGTTGTTAACTGAGTGTAGCCTGGTCGTACTTGACCGTGATCGACCTCCGGCGCTTGACTGCTGGTCCATCCTCCGTCGACGTGAGGCAAGTCCGTGACGTCCGATCTGCTCGCTCCACTCGACCTGGTGTTCTGGCACATCGAGTCCGACCGCCACCCCATGCACCTGGGCGCGCTCGGCGTCTTCGCCGCGCACTCGCCCACCGCCGGCGCCCACGCGGCCGACCTGCTCGCCGCCCGTGCCGCCGCCGTGCCCGGACTGCGCATGCGTATCCGTGACGTCTGGCGGCCCCTCGCCCTCCCGCCGGTCCTCCCGCCCGCCTTCGGCGGAGCCACCCGCGAACCCGACCCCGCCTTCGACCCGCTCGACCACGTCCGGCTGCACGCCCCGGCCGACGACTTCCACGCCGCGGCCGGCCGGCTGATGCAGCGCCCGCTGGACCGGCGGCGCCCGCCCTGGGAGGCGCACGTCCTGCCCGGCGCCGACGGCATGTCGTTCGCCGTGCTGTTCAAGTTCCACCACGCCCTCGCCGACGGACTGCGCGCCCTCACCCTCGCCGCCGCCGTCCTCGACCCCATGGACCTGCCCGCCGCCCGGCCCCGCCCCGCCGAGCCGCCGCGCGCCCTGCTGCCGGACGTGCGCAGACTGCCCGGCCTGATGCGCGAGGCGGTCTCCGGAGCGGGCCGCGCCCTCGACATCTCCGCCTCCGTCGTCCGCTCCACGCTCCGGGCCCGCCCCTGCCCCGCCCTGGCCTCGCCGCCGTCCGGCACCCGCCGCACCGCGGGCACCGTGATCGACCTCGACGACGTGCACCGCATCCGCAAGAGCGCCGGAGGCACCGTCAACGACGTCCTCATCGCCGTCGTCGCCGGTGCCCTGCGCCGCTGGCTCGACGAACGCGGCGACGGCAGCGACGGCGTCGCGCCCCGCGCCCTGATCCCGGTGTCCCGGCGCCGCCCGCGCACCGCCCAGCCGCAGGGCAACCGGCTCTCCGGCTATCTGACGGAGCTCCCCGTCGGCGAACCCGACCCGCTCGCCCGCCTCAGT
Source organism: Streptomyces sp. NPDC047000 (assembly GCF_040644295.1). Taxonomy (NCBI): domain Bacteria; kingdom Bacillati; phylum Actinomycetota; class Actinomycetes; order Kitasatosporales; family Streptomycetaceae; genus Streptomyces; species Streptomyces sp. NPDC047000. The sequence continues at coordinate 76,533 of NZ_JBEYWE010000010.1, read as the reverse complement.
GCCGTCCGCACCGCCATGGACCGCAACAAGGACGCCGGCCCGAGCCGCGGCGCGGGCGCCGTCGCCCTGCTCGCCGACCACGTGCCCGCCCTGGGCCACCGGCTCGGCGGACCGCTCGTGGGCCAGGCGGCCCGGCTCTGGTTCGACATCCTCGTCACCAGCGTCCCGCTGCCCAGCCTCGGTCTGAAGCTCGGCGGCCACCCCCTCACCGCCGTCTTCCCCTTCGCCCCGCTCGCCCCCGGCCAGTCCCTCGCGGTCGCCGTCTCGACGTACCGCGGACAGGTCCACTACGGCCTGGTCGCCGACGCGGCCGCCGTACCCGACCTCGGCCGGCTGACCCGCGCACTGTCCCAGGAGGTGGAGACCCTGCTCACGGCCTGCGAGGCCGGACCCCGCCGGAGCACCGGCACCGCCCGTTCGCACACCGGGACGGGTTTGGAGGAGGGGCCGGGCGCTCCGTAGACTTCCCCGTTCGACGGCGGACGCGACCGGAGCGCCGCGCGGGAGAGCAGGGAACGGCAGCGCGATGACGGTGACAGAGGACGGCCCGGCCACGGGGGACGTGGTGTACGAGCCCGGTGCCGAGGAGGTGTCCGGGCCGGACGGCGGGCCGGCGCACGGGCCCGGCATCGACCCGGAGCGCCTCGCCGTCTGCCTCGCCGTGCTCGAGGAACTCGACCGGCTGGACGTGGACCACCCCGACGCCGTCAGGGTGCGCCGCGCCACCTCGCACATCTACCGTACGGTCAAGCAGCGCCGCCGCCAGGACCGCCGCGCCGCCAAGACCGCCCACGACAAGGCGGTCACCGAGGCCACCGCGACCGGCTCCGCGCAGCGCATCGACGACGAGACCGAGGGCATCCTGCCCTCCTCGGGCACCGCCGAGGGCCGGCTCGCGGGCATACTCCAGCGCCCCCGCTCCTGCTACACCTGCAAGCAGCGCTACGTCGAGGTCGACTACTTCTACCACCAGCTCTGCCCGGCCTGCGCCGCCGAGAACCGGGCCCGCCGCGACGCCCGTACCGACCTCACCGGCAAGCGCGCCCTGCTCACCGGCGGACGCGCCAAGATCGGCATGTACATCGCCCTCAGGCTGCTGCGCGACGGCGCGCACACCACCGTCACCACCCGCTTCCCCAGCGACGCGATCCGCCGCTTCAAGGCCCAGCCCGACAGCGCCGACTGGATCCACCGGCTGAAGATCGTCGGCATCGACCTGCGCGACCCCGCCCAGGTGGTGGCCCTCGCCGACTCGGTGGCCGCCGCCGGTCCCCTCGACATCCTCATCAACAACGCCGCGCAGACCGTCCGGCGTTCGCCGCAGGCCTACAGCGAGCTGCTCGCCGCCGAGTCCGCCCCGCTGCCCGCCGGTGAGCTGCCGGCCGCCGAGGTGATCGGCACCTTCGGCTCCGGCGCGGTCGCCGAGCTCCCGGTCGCCGGGGGCGGCGCGCTCACCGCGCGGGAGGTCACCGGCCTCGCCCTGGTGTCCGGGTCGGCGTCCCTGGAGCGGATCGCCGCGGGCACGGCCATCGACGCGGGCGGGCTCGTACCCGACCTGCACCACACCAACAGCTGGATCCAGCCGGTGGACGAGGTGACCCCGGTGGAGCTGCTGGAGGTCCAGCTGTGCAACTCCACGGCGCCCTTCATCCTCATCAGCCGGCTGCGCGCGGCCATGGCCGCCGCGAACGCCCGGCGGACGTACATCGTGAACGTCTCCGCCATGGAAGGCGTCTTCGACCGCGGCTACAAGGGCGCCGGCCATCCGCACACCAACATGGCGAAGGCGGCCCTGAACATGCTCACGCGCACCAGCGCGCAGGAGATGTTCGAGAAGGACCGCATCCTCATGACGGCCGTCGACACCGGCTGGATCACCGACGAACGCCCGCACCCGGACAAGGTCCGCCTCGCCGAGGCCGGTTTCCACGCCCCGCTCGACCTCGTCGACGGCGCCGCCCGCGTCTACGACCCGATCGTGCGCGGCGAGGCGGGGGACGACCTGTACGGCGTCTTCCTGAAGGACTACGCGCCGGGCAAGTGGTAGGCCGGACCCTCGCCGGGGCCGCGTGACGCCTGCCGGGGGAAAATGCGGTGACCCGGTGCCCCCTGCCTCAGCACAATGGTGCGACCGCCTGATCATGGGCGGGCGCACCATCGTGCCGAGGGGGCCATCACGGTGACCGCTGTTCCGAACGCCGCGGACATGCCCGGCGCCGCGCGGGTGCCGAGCGCTCCGGAGGTTCCGGATGTGCCGGACGCTCCGGACGCCGCGAGCGTCCTGCTGTCCGGCATCGTCGGCTCGACCGCGTACGGCCTGGCCCACGCCGGCTCCGACACGGACCGGCTCGGGCTGTTCGCCGTGCCCACCGAGCGGCTGCACGGCCTGCACCCGCCGAAGGAGTCGTACGTCTCCACGGACCCGGACCGGACCCTGCACGAGGCGGCCAAATGGTGCAGGCTCGCCCTCGGCGGCAACCCGACCGTCACGGAACTCGTCTGGCTGCCCGACGAGTTGTACGAGGTGCGCACCCCGCTCGGCGACGAGCTGATCGGCATCCGCGCGACCCTGCTGTCCGCCCACCGGGTGCGCGCCGCCTACCTCGGCTACGCCACCCGGCAGTTCCGCCGCCTGCGCGCCAAGGACCCGCGGGAGAGGGGCGCCCGGGTCGCCAAGCACGCCCGGCACCTGAAGCGGCTCTGCCACCAGGGTCTCGAGCTCTACACCACCGGCCGGCTCACCCTGCGGGTCGAGGACCCGCAGGAGTACCGGGACTTCGGCGAGCGGGTCGCCGCGGACCCAGAGGCGGCGCTGCCGCTGCTCAGGCACTACGAGGCCGCCTTCGGCACATCGGCCACCGTGCTGCCGGACGAGCCCGACGAGGCGGCCGCGGAAGCCTGGCTGCGCCGGGTGCGCGAGCGGTGCTGGACGGCGTGCGCGACCGGGTGACGCGACCGCGGGAGGGGAAGCCGCGGGCCGGTGTCGTCAGTCGACGGCGCCCAGCGCCGAGTGCCGTTCCGCGACCATCTCCAGCACCGTGCGCCAGTCCTCCAGCACCCCGGCGTCGAAGGGGGTGAGCCGGGCCTCCTCGGCCGCCTGGCGCAGCCGCAGCACATCGTCGTCGTCGGGCGCGGCGCCGTGGTCCGGGCGGTGCCGGGCGGCGTCGTCCCGGTGGTGCCGTACGAGGGCGGCGACCCGTCCGCCGAGCAGCCCGCGCACCGTGTCGGGCCCGAGCAGCCGGGCGACGTCCAGCACCAGGCCCGCGACCTGGAGCTCCTTGTCGGCGGGCCGGGCGCGGCGCAGCAGCGCGGCGGTCCGCAGCGCGAGCCGGCGCGGGTCGGGGGCCGGGACACCGTCCCGGTCCGGGGCCGCACCGCCGGTGCCCCGGCGGGCGTGCAGCAGGTCCATCAGCTCCTCGACGCTGCGCAGCTCCATGCGTCAGTCCTCCCGCGAGTCAGCCGTTGCGGTACGCCAGCAGATCATGGGGACCTTGCCGGGCAGCCAACGCCACCTGAACTGCGCCAGGTGGGCTTCTCGCCGTCTGCTCGCGGGCGTACGCGCCGCGTAGGCCGAACGAGTGAGGTAAAAATGGCGCATAAGTTAACAACTCATGTCAAAGTGTGAGCCGATGTAGCGAGTTGACGCGAGATAGTTACAGCTTGTTTGCGGCGCTATCGAGCGGGGCCGTGCTCATTTGGTTAATCTGGGAGGGACGGACAGCACCACGGGGTCCCACCCTCACCCACGGTCCGTCCCGGGCAGGCCGGTCCACAGCGGCTCGCCTCACGCACGAGTCGACCGGCGCCACCGCGTCCGAACTGGAACTTCAGCCGCACCCTAGCGGGCGTCAGGTACCGGCCCGGACAGTGACCGGAATGCCCCGCGGGTGACCCGACACATAAGGAGTGCGCGGTGACACCGGAGAAGACGAACAGCGAGCCACGGCCCAAGGAACGTACGGAGCGGGCGGGCCGTCGCCTGGGAGAGCTCCGCAGTATCGATGTATGGGCCCGGTCCGCCCCCATCCGTCTCGCGGGCTACGAGGACGATCTCGCCGAGGACCACATCCTGCCCAGCGTGGACTGAACCCGGCAGGACCCGAGGAACGCCGTGGAGCAGCCGCGGCCGGGGGCGACCGGCCGCGGCTTTGTCGTTCCCGGCCGGCCGCCCGTGCTCCGCCGTTCCCCGGTCCCGCGCCGCCCGTCGCGCCGCGTCCCTCAGGCGTCCCGCGCCACCCCTGTGCTGCCCCGCACGATCAGCCGCGGCACCGGCACCCGCACGGTCCGCGCCGGACCCCCGTCCAGCAGCGCCGTCAGCTCCCGGGCCGCCGTCCTGCCGAACTCCACGCTGTCCCGCGACAGCGCCGACAGCAACGGCCTGAGCATCCGGCACAGCGCCGAGTCCTCCCAGGACACCACCGACAGGTCCCCCGGCACGGAGAAGCCCAGCCCGGCCGCCGCGGCCACCCCGGCGACGGCCATCACGTCGTTGTCGTAGACGATCGCCGTCGGGGGAGCGGCCGACTCCAGCACCCGGCGGGTCACGGCGGCGCCCTCCGCGTCGGAGTAGTCCGTGGTCAGCGACCGCACCTCGGTGAGGCCGCGCCGGCCGGCCTCCGCGCGCAGGGCGCGCACCCGGCGCTCGGTGTGGGCCAGCTCCGGCAGCCCCGCGATGTGCGTGATCCGGCGGTGGCCCAGCGCGCACAGCTCGTCCACCAGCGCCGCCATCGCCTCGGCGTCGTCCGCCCACACCGTGGACAGTCCCGGGTGCCGCTCGTCCGTCGCACCCCCTATCACCACGGCGGGCAGGCCGAGTTCGTCCAGCAGACCGGGGCGGGGGTCCTCGGTGCGCGGGTCGACCACCAGCACACCGTCCACCCGGTGCTCGGCCCACCAACGGCGGTAGACGGCGCACTCGTCGGCGGTGTCCGCCGCGATCTGGAAGAGCAGCCCGAGATGCCGCTCCGCCAGCACCTCCTGGATACCGGACACCAGTTGGAGGAAGAACGAGTCCACCCCCAGGGTGTCCGCCGGGCGTGCCAGCACGAAGCCGACCGTCGCCGCGCCCTCCCCGGACAGGGCGCGGGCGGCGGTGCTGGGACGCCAGCCCAGGTCCTCGGCCACCCGGCGCACCCGCTCGCGGGTCGTCTCCGAGACCCCCGGCCTGCCGTTGAGCGCGAACGACACGGCGCTCTCGGAGACCCCGGCGCGGCGCGCGATGTCCTTCATCGTCGGCCGGCGGGCCGGGGAACGTCGTGCCGACAACCTTGTCCTCGTTTCCCGCGACGCTTGCACTAATGCGCTTGAGTGCGGTAACTCTAAAGCGCATTAGTGAGGGACCGCAAGGAAGCGGCAGGCGTGTTGTCCGGGCGTTTTGGCCTGCCATTTCTTACGGCCACCCGTGATGGGCTGCTCTTCCGTACGCCGCTTCGCGGTCGGCGTGCCGCCGAAGAATTCAGCCGGGTCGAACGCAGGGACACACCCGCCGCACCATCACTGCCAAGGAGTCCACCACCGTGCGCATCTCCCGCAGAGCCCTCGCCGCCGCCGCCGTCGCCCTCGTCCTGCCGCTGAGCGCCTGCGGCTCGGGAAACGACCCGGGCGGTTCCACCGACGCCTCGGGCCCGGTCGAGGGTGACATCACCTTCCAGACCTGGAACCTCCGCGCCAACTTCAAGACCTACTTCGAGGACGTCGTCGCCGGCTTCGAGAAGAAGTACCCCGGCACCCATGTGAAGTGGATCGACCAGCCCGCCGAGGGCTACGCCGACAAGATCAGCGCCGACGCGGCCGGCGGCACCCTGCCCGACGTCGTCAACGTCTCCCCGGACCTCGTCGCCCCGCTCGCCGAGGCCGGCCTCGCCCTCGACCTCGACAAGTCCGCGGCGCGCTACGAGAAGGAGTATCTGCCGGGCGCCTGGGCCAGCCACCGGATACCGGGCATGAGCGGGACGTACGCCTTCCCCTGGTACCTCAACACCGGGCCGCTGTTCTACAACAAGTCCCTGTTCGAGAAGGCCGGCCTCGACCCCGGGCAGCCGCCCAAGACGTACGACGAACTCTTCGCCGACGCCCTGGAGATGGCCGGCAGGAGCCACGGCAGGGTCGCCACCCTCGCCAACGTGCCCACCATCGAGGACTTCGGCCGCTACGGCGTCCCCCTCATGAACGCCAAGGGCACCGGCTTCGCCTTCGACGACGCCAAGGGCGTGCGCCTGCTGGCGAAATACAAGGAGCTGTACGACGCCAAGGCCCTCGACCCGCAGGCGCTCACCGCCACCCCGGAGTCCTCGGGCAAGAAATTCCTCACCGGTGCCGTCGCCATGAACCCCGGCAGTGCTCTGGACCTGGAGAACTTCAAGAAGCAGGCGCCGGACCTCTACAGGAACATCGGCATCACCGACCAGATCACCAGCACCGGCCACGTCAACATGTATGTGATGGGCGTGATGGTCAACTCCCGCACCAAGCACGCCCCGGCGGCCGTCGCCTTCGCCCACTGGGTCACCGACGCCGCGCACCAGATGTCGTTCGCCAGGAAGGTCGCCATCTTCCCCAGCACCGCCGGCTCCCTCGACGACCCGTACTTCACCGAGCAGGACGGCACCGACGTGACCCGGGTGCGGGTCGCCTCCGCCACGTCGCTCAAGAACGCCGTGAACTACACCCCGGTGCTGTTCAGCGACCAGATGAAGACCGCGCTGCGCAACGAGGTCGCCAAGGCGCTGCAGGGCAAGGAGAGCCCCGGGGCGGCGCTCGACAACGCTGTCAAGGCGTGCGACCGGCTCCTGCGGCAGCAGGGCTGAGGGACGCCGATGGCCACCGCCACCCCCCGTCCCACCCCCGCCGCGGCACCGGCCGGCGGCACCCGCACCGACCGGGTCCCGGCCCGCGTACGACGCCAACTGCCGGTCAGCCCCTGGCTGTTCGCCGCGCCCGGGCTGCTGGTCACCGGCGCGTTCATCCTCTACCCGTTCGTCTCCACCCTGGTCAACGCCTTCACCGACCGCCGCACCCTGGTGCCGGGCACCTTCACGGGTCTCGCCAACTTCCGCGAACTGCTCCACGACGACATGTTCTGGACCGGCCTGCGCAACAGCACGCTCTACGTCCTCGGCGTCGTCCCCGCCCTGGTCGTGCTGCCGCTGCTGCTCGCGCTGCTGGTGCAGAAGAACATCCCGGGCATCACCTTCTTCCGGTCCGCCTTCTACACCCCGGTCGTCGCCTCGATCGTGGTCGTCGGGCTGATCTGGGTGTGGCTGCTCGACGAACGCGGTCTGGTGAACGCCCTGCTCGCGGCGGTCGGCGTGGGACGCGTCGGTTTCCTCAGCGACCAGTGGCTGCTCCTGCTGAGCGCCATGGCGGTCACGGTGTGGCGGGGCCTCGGCTACTACATGATCATCTATCTGGCGGCACTCGCCGACGTGCCGCGCGAGCTCCACGAGGCAGCCGCCGTGGACGGCGCGGGCCCGGTGCGCCGCTTCCTCACCGTCACCGTGCCCGCCGTCCGCTCCACCATGGTCCTGGTCGGCGCGCTCTCCTCGGTCTCCGCGTTCAAGGTGTTCTCCGAGGTCTACCTGATGGCGGGCCCCGACGGCGGACCGGCGGGCGAGGACACCACGCTCGTGATGCTGGTCCGGTGCACCGGCACCGGCCTCACCGGCCGCGTCGGGTACGCCTCCGCGATCTCCGTCGTCGTGTTCGTCGTCACCGTCGCCCTGATGCTGCTCGTGCTGCGCGCCGACCGCAGGGAGGAGACATGAGCACCACCCGGCGAGGAGACACGAGCGCCACCCCGGGCAGCGCACGGCGCGCCCCGGCGGCCCCCGCGGCCGTACGCCGTCCCCGGCTCGCCGACGAGCACGGCCGCCGCGTCCCGCTCTGGGAACTCGCCCTGCGCTACCTGCTGCTGCTCGCCGTACTCGCGCTGACCGCGGGACCCTTCCTCTGGCAGCTGTCGACCTCGCTCAAGGGCCCCACCGAGAACATCTTCAGCTCGCCCCCGAGGTTCCTGCCGAGCCACCCCACCCTGCACAACTACCGGCGCGTCGCCGACACGATCCCCGTGTGGGACTACGCCCTCAACTCGCTGAAAGTCGCCTCGGCCAGTGTCGTGACCAACTGCGTCGGCTCGGCCCTCGCCGGCTACGCGCTGGCCCGGCTGCGCTACCGGGGGCGCCGCGCCGCCGGCCTGGTCTTCGTCCTCGCGATGCTCGTCCCGGCCGAGGGCATCATCATCGCCCAGTTCACCACCATGCGGGAACTCGGCCTCAACAACACCCTGGTGGGCGTCATGCTGCCCGGGTCGGTCGGCGCGATGAACGTGCTGCTGATGCGCAACGCCTTCCTCCGGCTGCCGTACGAGATCGAGGAGGCCGCCTACGTCGACGGCGCCGACGTGTGGCAGCGGTTCCTGCGGATCGCGCTGCCGGCCGTCAGGGGCACCCTCGCCGTGGTGGCGATCTTCGCCTTCATGGGCGCCTGGGACGACTTCCTCTGGCCGCTCATCGTGCTCAGCGACCCGTCCAGGTTCACCCTCACCATCGGCCTCGACTATCTGCACGGCACCTTCGCGGGCGACGAACGTCTCGTCGCCGCGGGCACCGTCATCGCCGTGGCGCCGCTGATCGCCCTCTTCGCCTGTCTGCAACGGTACTTCTTCCGCGGCGTGGGCGAGGGCGCCGTCAAGGGCTGAACCCCCCGACGCGCGCGAGGGACGCCCCGCCGTCCGGGAGTCCTCGCGCGCACCGCCGTCCGAAGGAACGGGACCCCGTATGCCCCCTGCCGTGCGCTTCGGCGTCAACTACACCCCCAGCGAAGGGTGGTTCCACCACTGGCTCGACTTCGACCCCGACTCGGTGCGCGCCGACCTCGACTCCGTCGCCGCGCTCGGACTCGACCACATCCGGGTCTTCCCGCTGTGGCCCTACTTCCAGCCCAACCGCACCCTCATCCGGCCGCGCGCCGTGGACGACCTGGTGCTGCTCGTCGACGCCGCCGCCGAACGCGGACTCGACGTCAACGTGGACGGACTGCAAGGCCACGTGAGCAGTTTCGACTTCCTGCCCGCCTGGACCAGGACCTGGCACCGGCGCAACCTCTTCACCGACCCGGACGTCGTCGAGGCCCAGGCCGCGTATCTGCGCACCCTCGCCGCCGCCCTCGCCGGGCGGCCCGGCTTCCTCGGCATGACCGTCGGCAACGAGATCAACCAGTTCTCCGCGGGCCCCCACCCCGACCCCGACCGGGCGAGCGGCGACGCGATCGACGCCTGGCTGACCAGGATGCTCGCCGCCTGCGAGGAGGGCGCCCCGGGCCGGACCCATCTGCACGCCGAGTACGACGCCACCTGGTACCAGGACGACATGCCCTTCACCCCGGCCCAGGCCGCCCGGCTCGGCGCCCTCACCGCCGTGCACTCCTGGGTGTTCGACGGCACCGCCCAGCGCCACGGCCGCGCCTCCGTCCCCACCGAACACCACGCCGCGTACCTGATCGAGCTGAGCAAGGCGTGGGCCGACGACCCGCACCGCCCCGTCTGGCTCCAGGAGGTCGGCGCCCCCGCGCCCCTGATCCCCGCCGGGCACGCCGCCGCCTTCACCGCCGCCACCGTCGCCCACGCCCTGGACTGCCCCGACCTGTGGGGCATCACCTGGTGGTGCTCCCACGACGTCTCCCGCGATCTCGGCGACTTCCCCGAGCTGGAGTACGGCCTCGGCGTACTGACCAACGACCGGCGCCCCAAGGACACGGCCGGGATCCTGTCCGCCTTCGCCCGCAGCGCCGCCCTCCCCGCCCCCGCCCCGCGCACCACCGCGCTGGTCGTCCCGGCCGACCCCGCCGTCCGCTCCCGCTGCGCCCCCGGCGGGCCCGTCTACGACGCCTTCTTCCGGCTGACCGCGGACCGCGCCCGCCCCACCACCGTCCTCGACACCCGCGCCGGCGACCGGGCACACCTCGCCGCGCGGGGCATCACCGAGGTCGTCACTCCCGAACAGGTACTCCCCACCCCACCAGGAGGCACCAGCTCGTGAACCCCACCAGACGCACGGTCCTGCTCGCCGTCACCGGCGCCGCCGCCACGGCCGCCGCCGGCCCGCTCCCCACGGCGTCCGCCGCACCCGCGACCGGCACCCCGGCCGCCGCACCCGCGGCCGACGCCGCGGCCACACCCCCGTACGCCTCGTACTGGTACCCCGACAGCCTGCCCTCCGGCACCCCCGGCACCGGCATCACCTGGCGCAGCCTGAAGACCTGGACCGCCGACGGCGACGCCGACCTCGCCTTCAACCGGGCCGCCGAGCCGCTCGCCGCCCGCTTCACGCCGGTCCCCGCCAACACCACCGCCCGTGCCGGGCAGGCCCGTGTCCAGTCACTGGTGTCCTTCGCCCCGACGTCCGCCAACCCCGCCCAGGGCGCGGCCACCGCCGACCACTACGCCCTCACGCACTGGGCCTACCTCGACGAACTCGTCTTCTGGGGCGGCTCGTCGGGGGAGGGCCTGATCCTCGCCCCGAACGCGCCCGTCGTCGACGCCGCCCACCGCCACGGCGTGCCCGTCCTCGGCAACATCTTCCTGCCGCCCACCGCCTACGGCGGCCTGCTCCAGTGGACCCGCGACCTGGTGCAGAAGGACTCCGCCGGACACTACCCGCTCGCCGCCCGACTGGTCGCGGTGGCCGCCGCGTACGGCTTCGACGGCTGGTTCGTCAACGCCGAGACCGGCGGCGGCAACGCCGCCCTCGGCACCGACATGCTCGGTTTCGTCACCGAGCTGAAGTCCCTCGCGGCGGCCCAGGGACAGCGGGTCACCTGGTACGACGCGATGACCGTGAGCGGCACGGTCAGCTGGCAGGGCGCGCTGAACACCCAGAACCAGGCGTTCTTCCAGGCTGCCGACGACCTGTTCGTCGACTTCCGCTGGTCCACGGGCACACTCGCCTCGTCCGCCACCAGGGCCGACCAACTAGGCCGCAGCCGCTACGAGTTGTGGGCGGGCGTCGACGTCGAGTCCAACGGGTCGAACAGCGGCGTCAACTGGGACGCGATCGTGCCGACCGGCTCGGCGCACATCGCCTCCCTCGGCTTCTACCGGCCCGAGTGGACCCGCAACCACCTGCCCGCCGCCACCCGCACCCCGGCCGACTTCCACGCCTCCGACGACCGGTTCTGGACCGGCCGTTCCCTGGACCCCGGGCAGCCGGACGCCACCGATCCCTGGCGGGCGCCCGCCGTGTCGGTCGCGGACCGCTCGACGGTGACCTCGCTGCCGTTTGCGAGCGTGTTCAACACCGGTCACGGGCTGCGGTGGTACGCGGACGGGGCGGTCGCCTCCACCACACCGTGGAACCACCTCGGACTCCAGGACCGGCTCCCCTCGCGGCGCTGGGCGGTGCGGACGGCGGGCGCCCGGCCCGCGGTGACCTTCGACTTCGCGAACGCGTGGCGGGGCGGCAGCAGCGTGCTGGTGAGCGGCGCCCTCGACCGGCCGGCGGAACTGGATCTGCACGCGGTACGGCTCCCGGTGACCCCCGACACGGTGGTCGAGCTGACCTACCGCACGGACGCCGGGGCCGCGGACGTGGAACTGGCCGTCGCCACCGACGAGCCGGGCGCGGCGGGACAGGCACCGCCGTACACGTACCTGCCGGTCACGGGCGCCGCACCGGTCGACGGCTGGACCACCGCGACCGTCCCGCTGGGCGGGCCGACCGGCACCGGCACCGTCCATATGCTGGGCGTCCGGCTCACCGCCACCACCGGCCCCGTGCAGTGGCGGCTGGGCCGCATCGCGGTGTACGACGCCCCGGCCGCCGCCTCGGCCGTCCCCGGCCCCCCGTCCGGCTTCACCGTCACCGCCGCCTCCGCCGGCGACCTCCGCCTCGGCTGGAGCGCCGCGTCCGGTGCCGTACGGCACTACGAGCTCCACCGCGTCCTGACCGACGGCACCCGCCGCTTCCTCGGCGGCACCTGCCAGCTCGCCTGGTTCGCCGCCGGGCTCCAGCCGGAGCAGGACGAGACGGAAGCACGGTTCGAACTGCGTGCCGTGGGGGAGCTCTACACCTCGTCGGACCCGGTGACCGTCACCCACCCCTGGTGACGGTGCCGCCACCTGCCCACCGGTCGCCCACCGGGTGACCACCCACCCCCGGTCACCCGCCCGGTGACCTCGCAACCCAGCCACGGGAGCACCCCACATGCATGACGACCGCACACTGGTCGAAGCCCGTCTCCGGCGCGTCCTCGACGAACGCATCCGCCCCGCCGTCTACCCCGAGTCCGTGCCGCTCGAGGCAGCGGTGTGGCACGCCCCGGGGGAGCCGGTGCCGGTCGCCGAAGGGCTCGCGGCCGAACCCGAGCCGATCGGGCCGGGCGCCCGGTGGGGTGCCCCGTGGGGCACCAGCTGGTTCCGGGTCACCGGGACCGTGCCCGAGGCGTGGGCCGGGAAGACCGTCGAGGCGATCCTCGACCTCGGCTTCGACGAGAACATGCCCGGCTTCCAGTGCGAGGGCCTGGTCTACCGGCCCGACGGCAGCCCCGTGAAGGGACTCAACCCGCGCAACCAGTGGGTGCGCGTCGCCGCGCCCGCCGAGGGCGGCGAGCAGGTGCGCCTGCACATCGAGGCCGCCTCCAACCCCGTCATCCTCGACCACCACCCCTTCCTGCCCACCCGGCTGGGCGACAAGGAGACCGCGGGCAGCGTGCCCCAGTACACGCTCGCCCGGACGGACCTCGCCGTGTTCGACCGGACGGTGTGGGAGCTGGTGGCCGACCTGGAGGTGCTCGGCGAGCTGATGGCCGAGCTGCCGCAGGACACGGCCCGCCGCTGGGACATCCTGCGGACCGTCGACCGGGCACTGGACGCCGTCGACCTCCAGGACGTCAACGGCACCGCCGCCCGCGCCCGTTCCCTGCTCGCACCCGCGCTGGCCGCACCCGCCGCGCCCTCCGCGCACCGGATCAGCGCCGTCGGGCACGCGCACATCGACTCGGCGTGGCTGTGGCCGCTGCGCGAGACCGTCCGCAAGGTCGCCCGCACCACGGCCAACATGACCGCCCTCATCGAGGACGAACCCGACTTCGTCTTCGCCATGTCGCAGGCGCAGCAGTGGGCCTGGGTGAAGGAGCACCGGCCCGAGGTGTGGGCGCGGGTGAAGAAGGCGGTCGCCGAGGGACGGTTCGTGCCGGCCGGCGGGATGTGGGTGGAGTCCGACACCAACATGCCCGGCTCGGAGGCGATGGCCCGTCAGTTCGTGCACGGCAAGCGGTTCTTCCTCGACGAGTTCGGCATCGAGAACGACGAGGCGTGGCTGCCCGACACCTTCGGTTTCGCCGCCGGACTCCCGCAGATCATCAGGGCGGCCGGCTCGACCCGGCTGCTCACCCAGAAGATCTCCTGGTCGCGGACCAACACCTTCCCGCACCACACCTTCCTGTGGGAGGGCATCGACGGCACCCGGATCTTCACCCACTTCCCGCCCGTGGACACCTACAACTGCGCCATGAAGGGCAGCGAACTCGCCCACGCCGCACGCAACTTCAAGGACAAGGGCCGCGCCCGGCACTCCCTCGCGCCGACCGGCTGGGGCGACGGGGGCGGCGGCACGACCCGCGAGATGGTCGCCCGCGCGGCCCGGCTGCGCGACCTGGAGGGCTCGCCCACCGTGGTCTGGGAGACGCCCGCCGCGTTCTTCGCCAAGGCCGAGGCCGACTACCCCGCCCCGCCCGTCTGGGTCGGCGAGCTGTACCTCGAACTGCACCGCGCCACCCTCACCAGCCAGGCGAAGACCAAACAGGGCAACCGGCGCAGCGAACACCTCCTGCGCGAGGCCGAACTGTGGGCGGCCACCGCCGCCGTACGCACCGGATTCCCCTACCCCCACGACGAGCTGGACCGCATCTGGAAGACGGTGCTGCTGCACCAGTTCCACGACATCCTGCCCGGCTCGTCCATCGCCTGGGTGCACCGCGAGGCCCGCGCCACCTACGAGCGCGTCGCCGCCGAACTGGACGCGATCATCGAGGCCGCCCAGCACGCCCTCGCCGGTGAGGGCACCACCCCGCTGCTGTTCAACTCCGCCCCGCACCCCCGCGCCGGGGTCCCGGCGGGCGGCGCACGGCCGCCGGCCGCCGAGGGCGCCACGAGCGTCACCCCCCGCCCGGCGGGCGGCCACGTCCTGGACAACGGCCTGCTGCGCGTCGAGATCGACGGGCGCGGCCTCGTCGTGTCGGCGTACGACCGCACCGCCGACCGCGAGACCGTCGCCCCCGGCACGGCCGCGAACCTCCTCCAGCTGCACCAGGACTTCCCGAACATGTGGGACGCCTGGGACGTCGACGAGTTCTACCGCAACACCGTCACCGACCTCACCGGCGTCGACGAGCTGGCCCCGGGCGAGGACGGGACCTCGGTGCGGATCGTCCGCACCTTCGGCGCCTCCCGGGTCATCCAGCTGCTGACCCTGCCCCCGGGGGAGCGGCGGCTCGTGGTGGACACGGAGGTCGACTGGCACGAGACGGAGAAGTTCCTCAAGCTCGCCTTCCCGCTCGACCTGCACGCCGAACGGTACGCGTCCGAGACCCAGTTCGGGCACGTCCACCGGCCCACCCACACCAACACCTCATGGGAGGCAGCCAGGTTCGAGGCCTGCAACCACCGGTTCGTCCATCTCGCGGAGCCCGACTGGGGCGTCGCGATCGTCAACGACTCGACGTACGGCCACGACGTCACCCGTACCGTCCGGGACACCGGCGACGGAGCCGACCGGGGCACCACCACCACGGTCCGCGTCTCCCTGCTGCGCGCCCCCCGCTTCCCCGACCCCGAGACCGACCAGGGCGTCCACCGCTTCCGCCACGCGCTGGTGCCCGGCGCGGACATCGCCGACGCGGTCCGCGAGGGCTGGCGCATCAATCTGCCCGAACGTCGGACCACCGGAGCCGCCGAAGTGGCCCCCCTGGTGTCGGTCGACCGGGACGCGGTGGTCGTCACGGCGGTGAAACTCGCCGACGACGGCAGCGGCGACGTGATCGTCCGCTTCCACGAGGCGCACGGCTCACGCACCCGCGCCACCCTCACCGTCGGGTTCGCATGCACCGGCGTCACCCCCACCGACCTGCTGGAACGTCCACTCGCCGACACCGCCGCACCCGACCTGGACGGTGACCGGATCGCGCTGCGGCTGCGTCCCTTCGAGCTGTGGACGCTTCGGCTGTCCCGTTAGCACCCACTCCGTACCGAGGAAGGGAGGCCCGGTGATGCAGAGTGCTCTAGTCAGGAAGTGATCGGACGACTAAGGTCGCAGCGCGGGAAAATTGCCGTCCGAGGCTGTCCAGCCCCTGAGGGCCGAACGGTCCGAGCGGTCGGACACATCTTTCCGGCAACTGCTCCCACGGCAGCACCGAGGACGCCGGAGGCCCCGGTCCGGAGGCCGCGGCGGTCCGCCCGCACGGGCGGACCGCCGCACCCCGGCACCCCGCGCCCCGCACCTCACCGACCGAAAGGCGCCCCGTGCCCCCGACCCCGACCCGGCCGACCCCCGCCCCGGCGGCCCCGCCCGCCCCGCTCCAGGCCCCCGCCCGCGTCACCGCGCTCGACACGTACGACATCCGCTTCCCCACCTCGCGCGAACTCGACGGCTCCGACGCGATGAACCCCGACCCCGACTACTCGGCGGCCTACGTGGTGCTGCGCACCGACGCCGCGGACGGCCACGAGGGGCACGGCTTCACCTTCACCATCGGGCGTGGCAACGATGTCCAGGTCGCCGCCATCGGCGCACTGCGCCGGCATGTGCTGGGCCGGCCGGTCGCCGAGGTCTGCGCCGACCCCGGCTCGCTCTTCCGCGACCTCGTCGGCGACAGCCAGCTGCGCTGGCTGGGGCCCGAGAAGGGCGTGATGCACATGGCGATCGGCGCGGTCGTCAACGCGGTCTGGGACCTCGCCGCCAAACGCGCCGCCAAACCCCTGTGGCAGCTGCTCGCCGACGCCGAACCCGAATGGCTCGTCGGCCAGATCGACTTCCGGTACATCACCGACGCCCTCACCCCCGAGGAGGCCCTGGCCATCCTGCGCCACGGCCGCACCGGCGCCGGTGAACGCCGGGCCCGGCTCCTGGAGCGCGGCTTCCCCGCCTACACCACCTCCGCCGGCTGGCTCGGCTACGACGACGAGAAGCTCGGCCGGCTCGCCGCCGCCGCGGTCGCCGAGGGCTTCACCCAGATCAAACTGAAGGTCGGCGCCGACCTCGACGACGACGTACGGCGCTGCCGCACCGCCCGCGCGGTCGTCGGACCGGACGTGCGCATCGCCGTCGACGCCAACCAGCGCTGGGACGTCGCCGAGGCCATCCGCTGGACCAGGGCGCTCGCCGCGTTCGACCCGTACTGGATCGAGGAGCCCACCAGCCCCGACGACGTCCTCGGCCACGCCGCCATCCGCGCCGCCGTGGCCCCCGTGAAGGTCGCCACCGGCGAACACGTCCAGAACCGCATCGTGTTCAAACAACTCCTCCAGGCCGGCGCCCTCGACGTCCTCCAGATCGACGCGGCCCGGGTCGGCGGCGTCAACGAGAACCTCGCGATCCTGCTGCTCGCCGCCAAGTTCGGCGTGCCCGTCTGCCCGCACGCGGGCGGTGTCGGGCTGTGCGAACTCGTCCAGCACCTCTCGATGTTCGACTACCTCGCGGTGTCCGGCACCACCGCCGACCGGGTCATCGAGTACGTCGACCATCTGCACGAGCACTTCACCGACCCGGTCGTCGTCCGCGCCGGCCACTACACCGCGCCCACCGCGCCCGGCTTCTCCGCGGCCATGCGACCGGAATCCATTGCGCGCTTCACCTACCCCGGGGGAAGCTTCTGGGCGGCCGACCCGCAGACCCAGCAGGACCGCGCGGCCCGGGACGCCGCGTGAGGAGCGGCACGAGAAGCGGCACGAGGAGCAGTACGGACATGGAAGGACGGACCCGATGAACGACTTCGTGGGACTCAGCGCCCTGGTGACCGGCGGCGCCTCCGGCATCGGCCGGGCCACCGCCGACCTCCTCGCCGCGCGCGGCGCCGAGGTCGTCGTCCTCGACCTCGACCCCTCCGGCATCGCCGCACCGCTACTCGGCCGCAAGGCCGACGTCACCGACGACGCCTCGGTACGGGCGGCCGTCGCCGACGCGGCCGCGGAGCTGGGCGGCCTCGACGTGCTGATCAACAACGCCGGGATCGGCGCCCAGGGCACCGTGGAGGACAACGACGACGCGGAGTGGCACCACGTCTACGACGTCAACGTCCTCGGCATGGTCCGCACCACCCGCGCCGCCCTGCCCCATCTGCGCCGCTCACGGCACGCCGCGATCGTCAACACCTGCTCCGTCGCCGCCACCGCCGGGCTGCCGCAGCGCGCCCTCTACAGCGCCACCAAGGGCGCCGTCCTCTCCCTCACCCTCGCCATGGCCGCCGACCACATCCGTGAGGGCATCCGGGTCAACTGCGTCAACCCCGGTACGGCGGACACCCCGTGGATCGGCCGGCTCCTCGACAAGGCCCCCGACCCGGACGCGGAACGCGCCGCTCTCGAGGCCCGCCAGCCCATGGGACGCCTGGTCTCCGCCGAGGAAGTCGCGGCCGCCGCGGCCTACTTGGCGAGCCCCCTGTCCGGCGCCACCACCGGCACCGCCCTCGCCGTCGACGGCGGGATGCAGGGCCTGCGGCTGCGCCCGGCGGGCCGGTGAGCCACCCGGCGCCCGGGTGACCCGGTGAGCGCCGTCCGGGCCGGCGGCCGGGGCGGCACGTCGTCGCGGGTGCGCACCCGGCGCCCTGAGCCCTGTGCCCTCCGCCCTCCGGCGGTGCTCTCACTCACCGTGCGCGGGTGGCGGCGCCCGGTCATCGACCGTGCCACGATCCGCCTCCTGTGAGACTCTCTCACTCGAAGAACCGGACAATTCCTGGCAAGGTGGCTCCATGGCTGATCGGGGAGCGAACGCCCCGTCACTCCCGGACGACTGGCCCGCCCGCCCGGATCCGTTCCTGGCGCTCAACGGGACGGGGACCTTCGACTGGGACCTCGACACGGGGCTGTCCCGCCTCGACCCCCGTGCCCACGAGATCTTCGACCTGCGTCCCGAGGAGTACGACGGCCACCCCGAGTCCCTGGCGATCCGCATCCCGGCGGCGGAGGCGAGCCGGCTGGACGCCGTGGTGTCCCAGGCCATCAAGGACGGCAGCGAGAACTACGGCACCTACCTCCGCATCCGCCGCCGCGACGGCTCCCCGCGCTGGACCCACGTCCAGGGCCACATCCGGCGGGACGCCACGGGCCGCCCGCGCCGGGTCCTCGGCCTCGTCCGCGACGCCACCCGGGAACTCGCCGACAGCGAGGCCCGCAGCCTGCGCACCGCCCAGGACGCCGCGCAGGACGCCACCGCCCGCCGCCAGCGGGACATCGTCCAGGCCGTCACCGTCGCGCTCTCGCACACCCGTACCGTCCAGGACGTCATCGACGTGCTCAACGACACCCACGGCGTCCCCCACCTCGGTGCCACCACCCTCGTCATCGGCCTGCTGGAGGCCGGCCGGATCCGGATGATCGCGCCGGGCCCCGCCGAGACCGTGGTCCCCGGCACCATGGTCACCCGTGTCGACGAGCCGTACCCGATGAGCGAGGTCGTCCAGACCCTCAGCCCGCGCTTCATCGAATCGCCCGAGGAGTTCGCCACCGGCTACCCCATACTCTGGACACGCATCGCGGACCTGGGGATCACCTCCGCCGCCTATCTCCCGCTCATCGCCCAGGCCCGCCCCATCGGCGCCATGGGCATCCTCTACGGCGACCGGCACGGCTTCTCCGCCGACGAGCGCACCACACTGATCGCACTCGGCAGCAGCATCGCCCAGAACCTCCAGCGGGCCATGCTCTACGAGCAGGAGCGGGACCTCGCCCGGGGCCTTCAGCAGGCGATGCTGCCGCGCACCATCCCCAGCGTCCCCGGCGCCGACGTCGCCGTCCGCTACCGTGCCGGATCCGCCACAAAAGCCCCCGGGCGGGACATCGGCGGCGACTGGTACGACATCGTCCCGCTGCCCGGCGGCCGGGTCGGCGCGGTGATCGGCGACGTCCAGGGCCATGACACGCACGCCGCCGCCGTGATGGGCCAGCTGCGCATCGTGCTGCGCGCCTACGCCGCCGAAGGGCACCCGCCGGCCACCGTGATGGCCCGCGCCTCCGTCTTCCTGCACGAACTCGACACCGACCGCTTCGCCACCTGTCTGTACGCGGAGGCCGACCTGGTCACGGGGGTGGTCCAGATGGTCCGGGCGGGCCACGTGGACCCGCTGATCCGGCACGGCGACGGCAGCTGCCGCCGGGTGGCCGTCGAGGGCGGACTGCCGCTCGGCCTGTCCGCCGCGTTCGGGCGGCTCGCCTATCCGGTCGCCACCGTCGAGCTCGATCCCGGCGAGACACTGCTGCTGTGCACCGACGGCCTCGTCGAACGCCCCGGCGCCGACCTCGACGACGGGTTGCAGGCGCTCGTCACGGCCGTCGCGACCGCCCCGGACGGTGCGCACGGCGGGGTGGAGGCGCTCGCGGACCGGCTGATCGACATGGCCGAGGAGCGCGGCGGGGACGACGACGTGGCCCTGCTCCTGCTGCGCCGCCGGGCGCAGGAGGCCCCGCGGTCCGGCGGACGGCTCCGGCAGCACGTGGCCCCGGGCGACCCCGAGGCGCTCCGGGAGGCCCGCCACATGATCCGGGCCGCCGTGCGGGCGTGGGGCGCCCGGGACCGCGCCGACGAGGTGGAACTGGTCGCCGACGAGCTGATCACCAACGCCCTGATGCACACCGAGGGCTCCGCGATCGTCACGCTGCGGATGCCGGGCGGCTTCGGGCAGCGGCTGCGCGTGGAGGTCGAGGACTGCTCCAGCGCCCTGCCCCGCCCCCGCCACGCGGGGGAGTCGGGCGTCTCCGGCCGCGGCCTGCTCCTCGTCGACCTCCTCAGCGACGTCTGGGGCGTGGAGGCGCGCGGCGGCGGCAAATGCGTGTGGTGCGAGTTCACGGTCCCGCCCCGGCCGTGAACCGGTGGGCCACCGCCCCCGACCGCCGCCCCGGCGTCGCCTAACGCTGCTTCAGCGTCACCAGTTTGTCGCCGTCCGCCGTACGGACGTCGTAGTGGTCGATCTCGTCCGAGTGCATCGCCGAGCCGCCCTGGACGGTGCTGGGGCCCGCGCCGCCGTCCGGCATGGTCCAGGTGGTCACCGTCTGCTCGTCGCCGTCCGCGCCGACGGCGATGAGCCGGCAGGCCCGCGGGCCCGTACCGTCCTTGATGGTGAGCCGCACATCGCTGCCCCACTCCGCGTCCTCCGTGACGACCTGTGCCCACACCCCCGTCGTGGCGTCGGTGGCCGTGACCCGCGCGGGGCCCGTGTCCGGAGCCGCCCACAGGGCCAGCCCGGGCCCGGCCACGGCGAGCACGACCGCGGCGGCGATCGCGTACAGCGAGCGGCGCCGCCGGGCGCGATGACGCCGTGACACCTCGGCCGCGAGCCGCTCCAGCAGCCGGGGGCCGGGCTGTGCCGCGGGATGCACGGAGTGCGGCGTCGCCCGGCGGTAGAGCAGCAACTGCCGTGCGGTCGGGCCGAATTCGGTCACGTCCGTCGTGCAGCTGGGGCACTCCATCAGATGGTCCTCGAAGCGGAAGGCGTCCGCCTCGTTCAGCACGCCGAGAGCGTAGGCGCCGACGTCGCGATGCCGTTCCAGGGACCTCATGCCGAATCCTCGTGCCGTTGGGTGGGGGTGGGGTCACTCCTTGCTCCCACCGGTACGCACCAGACCCCCGAATCACTCAAGGCCCTTGTCGAATCGCAACCTGGGGATTCGGAGCCGTCCGGCCCGCGGATTGGCCGCGGGCCGGAACAGCCGGGAAGCAGCCCCTGCCGACGGCCCGGAGGAGACGGCGGCGACGGGCCGGAGGGGCGGGTGACAGCGAGCCGGGAGGGGTGGACGGCGGCGGGTCGGGGCGGGTGGACGGTGCCGGTCGGCAGCGGTCGGCAGCGGCGGGTGCCGTGGGGTCAGAAGAGGTGGATCGCGAGGTGTCCCAGCGGCAGCCCGAGCTGCCAGGCGGGCGTCCACACCTGCGGTCCGTCGTCCTCGCCGGTCACGGCCGTGCCGTCCGGCACCGCGTCCAGGTCGGGCGCCAGCAGCTCGGTCTCCTCCAGCCAGCGCCAGGCCTGCTCGGCCAGTGCCAGGTCGGCCGACGGGGTGCCCGACTTCCTTGCGCCTTCGGCGAGTTCGCCCATGCGTGAGCGCACCCAGTGCTGCCACGGCTGGTCGTACGCCGTCAGTGAGAGCCAGGTCTCCAGCTGGGTGACCACCCGGATCCCGGACAGCTCGCCCTCGGTGTCGGACAGGAAGACGGTCAGCGCCAGCGCGTCGCGGCCGGCGCGGAACTCGAAGGACGTCGGCGGCATCAGATCCCCGGTGCGCAGCAGCTCGTCCGCGATGTACTCGGCGTACAGCCAGGCCATGGGGACGCTCAGTTCACCGCCGCCGGTGCCGTCCGTGCTCTCTTGACCTCTGTGCAGCATCGCTTCCTGCCTTCCTCCGGTGCGTGCGCGTCGCCCGGGTGCCGGAGCCGTGCCGTGCGGTTCCCCGCCGCCCGGGGGCGGGCGGGGGAACCGGCGGCGAGGCCACCGTCCGGAACACGGATGAAGACAGCTCATGGCCCAACCGCGATCCTCAGCAAGGCGCTTTACCGAGGTTTGACCTGACTCACGGTTTCAGCGCAGGTCGGCCGCATAACCCGGAAGCACCCGGCGCAGGGCGCGCAGCGCGTAGTACGCGCGGGACTTCACGGTACCGGCTGGAATTCCCAGCGTTTCGGCTGCTTCCGCCACACTCGCCCCGTGGAAGTACACGAGCACCAGGACTTCACGGTGCTCCGGAGTGAGGGTCTTCACAGCCTGCCGCACGTCCAGGGTCGCGGCGGACCGTTCGGCGTGGTCGGCGATCACCCGGGAGTTCTCCAGGACCGCGTCGCCGACCTCGGCGGGCCGTGCCTGGCGGGCCCGGCGCGCGTCGATCGCGAGCCTGCGGCCCACGGTCATCAGCCAGGGCCGTACCGAGTCGAAGGTGTCGGCGCGCAGCGCCTCGGGGTGCTGCCAGGCTCGTACGAGCGTCTCCTGCACGAGGTCCTCGGCGCGCTGCCGGTCGCCGTCGCACAGGCGCAGCAGCAGGGCGAAGAGGGGGCGACCGTGCTCGCGCTGGAGGGCGGCGAGTTCGTGCTCGGCGGTCGTCACGTCGGTGAGGGTGGTGGTTCCGGCCGTCATGGCCGTATGGCACCCCAGGGGGCCGTTCCGGGACAGAGTGCGCACACGGATGTGCGGCGGACGGTCGATCGCGTCGACGAACGGTACGACGAACGGTTACCGGCGGTCCGCCAAGGGTCCGGTCGGGTTAACCGGATGGGCTGATGGGGCCCTGGTGCCGTTTGGGGGTGTCTGCCGTGTCGTACCTATGCGTTCGTAATTCGTGCGTAATTCCTGAAATAGGAAAAGATGCGGTACGACTTCAGAGGTGACAGATGATCACACGTAGCCGGAAACTCGCCCTGGCCCTCACCGTCGTCCTCGCCGCGGCGGCCGCCTGCCAGGCACACCAACGCGAGCAGGCCCGCGCCGGGCACCCCGCGCCGCCCACCGCCCGCGGCTTCACCCTGGTCGCCTCCGGTGACGTCCTCGCGCACGGCTCCGTCATCGACCGCGCCCGCTCCGACGCCGGCGGCACCGGCTACGACTTCCGCCCCATGCTCGCCGGTATCGAGCCCGTCGTCTCCCGTGCCGACCTCGCCCTGTGCCATATGGAGACCGTCTACGGTGCCGACGGCGACTACACCGGCTACCCCACCTTCAAGTCCCCGCCGCAGATGGCCCGGGCCCTCGCCGCGACCGGCTACGACGGCTGCTCCACGGCCTCCAACCACACCCTCGACGACGGTGCCGACGGCATCCGCCGCACCCTCGACGCCATGGACGCCGCGGGTCTGCGGCACGCCGGATCCGCGCGCACCGCGCAGGAGGCCCGTACCGCCACCGTCCTGCGCGCCGGCACCGCGAAGGTCGCCCACCTCGCCTACACCTTCGACACCAACGGCTTCCCCCTGCCGCCCGGCGAGCCCTGGGCCGTCAACCTGACGGAACCCGCCCGCATCCTCGCCGACGCGCGCGCCGCCCGGAAGGCGGGCGCCGACGTGGTCGTCGTCTCCGTGCACTGGGGCACCGAGTGGCAGGACGAGCCCGACGAGACGCAGCGGACCCTGGCCCGCCGGCTCACGGCCGCCCGGACCGCCGGCCGCCCCGACATCGACCTGATCGTCGGCACCCACGCGCACATCCCGCAGGCGTACGAGAAGGTCAACGGCACCTGGGTGGTGTACGGCATGGGCGACCAGATCGCCGGTGAGATGACCAACGACGCGGGCGTCCACGACCCGCGCGGCAACCAGTCCACCGTCGCCCGTTTCGCCTTCGCCCCGCCCGCGCGGCCCGGCGCCCGCTGGCAGGTCACCCGGGCCGAGTTCGTCCCGCAGCTCTACGACACCGGCACCGGCCGCGTCGTGAACCTCAACCGGGCGATCGCGGGGGACGCCGGTCTCACCGCGGTCCGCGACCGCATCCGCGAGGTCGTCCTCAGCCGGGGCGCGGCCGAAGCGGGCCTCGTCATGTCCGACTGACGGCCCTGCCCGGCCCGCCGGGTCCCGGCCGAGGCGGGCGGTGGCGGTCAGGACCCGTGGCGGTGCTCCCGGGTTCCGGCCGATCCGCCGGACAGGCCTACGGCACCACCGTCACCGGCCAGCGGCCCGCCTTCACCAGGCGGATCGCGACCGAGCCGACGATGCGGTGGCCCGCCTGTTCCGAGGCGCCCACCACCACCGCGTCCGCCTTGAGCTCGTCCGCCGCCTTCACCAGCCCGCTGTAGGGGTCGCCGGGGAACGTGTGGAACTCCCAGCGGAGATCGAATATCCCCTTGGACTGCTCCGCCGACCTGCGGATGTACGCGATCAGGTCCTCGGCGATCCCACCCGTCGCCTCCGCGACCGGCGCGCCCATCGCCGCGCCCGCCGCCATCACCGGCTGCACGTACACCAGTGCGAGCAGCGCGCGCTGCCGCCGGGCCAGGCCCGCGGCGTACGCGGCGGCGCGAAGAGAGGACTCGGAGCCGTCCACACCGACCACGATGACCTTCGGGCCGTCCGTACCCCGTTCGAACCGGGGCGCGCGCTTTTCCATCACGGGGCGAGAGTATCCGAAGCTCAGACCCCCTAGAAGCCGCCCCGGGACCGTTCGACGGGCGAACGGTCCCGGCCCTTCCTACAGTCGGAGGCATGACTGCCACCGCGGGTTCCGCCGCGGCCCAGGGCCCAGACCCGCTGCGGTCGCCCGGCGGCGGCTTCGCCGGCAAGGTGCCCGAGGGCATCGCGGTCTTCTTCGGTGCCCTCGGGCTGCTCTGCCTGCTGCTCGCCCTCGTCGCCCCGCTGCGCGGTCTGCTGCACCCGGTCGTCCGCGACCTCGACGTGCTGATCGTGCCGGTCAGCGCCAACCTCGCCTACGCCGTCTTCCTCTTCCTGCTGGCGGCCGCCACCGCCGCCCGCAAGAAGATCGCCTGGTGGCTGGTGGTCGTCTATCTCGGCCTGGTCGTCGTGACCGACGCCCTCGGTCTCAGCCTCGGTCTCTACTTCGAGTCCGTGCCCTCCCTCACCGTCTGCGGCGTCGCCCTGGTCCTGCTCGTCGTCGCCCGCCGCGAGTTCTACGCCGCCTCCCGGCGCGGCGCCGTGTGGCGGGCGCTCGCCGTGCTGTGCGCCGGCCTCGCCGCGGCGGTCCTGGCCGGCTGGGCCCTGGTGTCGCTGTTCCCCGGCACCCTGCCCGAGAGCCAGCACCTGGCCTGGGCCGCCACCCGGGTGCTCGGCGGCCTGGTGTCCGCCCGCTCCTTCGACGGGCGCCCGCCGCACGCCCTCTACTTCCTGCTCGGCCTGTTCGGCGCCCTCGCCCTGCTGAACGCGGCGGCCACCCTCTTCCGCTCCCAGCGCCTGGAAGCCGCCCTGCACGGCGACGAGGAACCCCGCATCCGCGCCCTGCTGAGGGCCTACGGCGACCAGGACTCCCTCGGCTACTTCGCCACCCGCCGCGACAAGGCCGTCGTCTTCTCGCCCAGCGGCAAGGCGGCCGTCACCTACCGCGTCGAGGCCGGTGTCTGCCTCGCCAGCGGCGACCCCGTCGGCGACCGCGAGGCGTGGCCGCACGCCATCGCCGCCTGGCTGGACGTGGCCCGCCGCTACGCCTGGGCGCCCGCCGTGATGGGCGCCTCCGAGGACGGCGCCACCGCCTTCACCCGCGCCGGCCTCGGCGCCCTCCAGCTCGGCGACGAGGCGATCCTGCACGTCCCCGGCTTCGACCTGGACGGCCGCGACATGCGCGTCACCCGGCAGGCCGTCCACCGGGTCCGCCGCACCGGCGCGACCTGCCGCGTCCGCCGCCACGCCGTCCTCACCGACACGGAGACGGAGGAGATCGTCGGCAGGGCCGACGCCTGGCGCGACACCGAGACCGAACGGGGCTTCTCCATGGCCCTGGACCGGCTCGGCGACCCCGCCGACGGCGACTGCCTCCTCGTCGAGGCCCTCGCCCCCGACGGGACCCTCCTCGCGCTGCTCTCCTTCGTGCCCTGGGGTCGCGACGGCGTCTCCCTCGACCTGATGCGCCGGGACCGCGCCGCCCCCAACGGCGTCATGGAGTTCATGGTCGCCGAGCTCTGCGCCGCCGCCCCCCGGCTCGGCGTCCACCGGATCTCCCTCAACTTCGCCGTCTTCCGCTCCGTCTTCGAGGAGGGCGCCCGGATCGGCGCGGGTCCCGTGCTGAGGCTCTGGCGGCGGCTGCTGCTGTTCTTCTCCCGCTGGTGGCAGCTGGAGGCCCTGTACCGCTCCAACGCCAAGTACCGGCCGGAGTGGTACCCCCGCTTCCTCTGCTACGCCGAACCCGCCGCCCTGGCCCGTATCGGCCTCGCCTCCGGCATCGCGGAGGGCTTCGTCTCCGTACCGTCCCTGCGCAAGCTGTGGGGCAAGGGGCACCGCACCCGGCGCGGACCGCGGCCCGCCAGCACCGAGGGACTGCCGTCCCTGTCGGCCCTCGGCCTCGAAGGATCCGGCGCGCCGGAGGGCCCCGCCGGCGCCGCCCTGCCGGGAACGGCCGCGGCCCCGGCACCCGAGCAGGTACGCGAGCGGCACCGCAAGGCCGGCCTGCTGCGCGCCGGCGGCGCCGACCCCTACCCGGTGGGTGTCCCGCCGCCCACCCACGCCCTGGCCGCGGTCCGCGCCGGCGACGAGGTGCGGGTCGCCGGCCGGATCATGCTGGTGCGCGACTTCGGCGGCATCGTCTTCGCCGTCCTGCGCGACTGGTCCGGCGACCACCAGCTCGCCCTCACCCGCGACCGCACCGGCCCCGCCGCCCTCGACCGCTTCAGGACCGTCACCGACATCGGCGACCACATCACCGCGACCGGCCGCGCCGCCCCCAGCGACCGGGGCGAACCGACCGTCTTCGTCACCGGCTGGCAGCTCACCGGCAAATGCCTGCGCCCGCTGCCCGACAAACGCCACGGCCTCACCGACCCCGAGAGCAGGGTCCGCCACCGCTCCCTCGACCTGGTCGTCACCCCCGGCGCCCGTGAGGTCCTCCGCGCCCGCTCCACCGCCGTCCAGGCCCTGCGCCGGGGACTCCTGGACCGCGGCTTCCTGGAGGTCGAGACCCCGATCCTCCAGCAGATCCACGGCGGCGCCAACGCCCGCCCCTTCACCACCCACATCAACGCCTACGACCTCGACCTCCACCTCCGTATCGCCCCCGAGCTGTATCTGAAGCGGCTGTGCGTCGGCGGTCTGGAGAAGGTCTTCGAGCTGGGCCGCACCTTCCGCAACGAGGGCGTCTCCCACAAGCACAACCCCGAGTTCACGATGCTGGAGGCGTACCAGGCGTACGCCGACTACGGCGTGATGCTCGACCTCGCCCGCGAGCTGATCCAGGGCGCCGCCACCGCCGCGTTCGGCGCCCCCGTCGCCCGCCGGGACGGCACCGAGCACGACATCTCCGGGCGCTGGCCGGTCAGAACCGTGCACGACGCGATCTCGGACGCCCTCGGCGAGCGGATCGACGCGGACACCGGCCTCGCCGTCCTCCACCGGCACTGCGACCGCGCGGGCGTCCCGTACACCGCCGGTGACGGCCCCGGTGACATCGTCCTGGAGATGTACGAGCGGCTCGTCGAGGAACGCACCACGCTGCCCGTGTTCTACAAGGACTTCCCGACCGACGTCTCCCCCCTCACCCGGCAGCACCGCGGCGACCCGCGGCTCGCCGAACGCTGGGACCTGGTCGCCTTCGGCACCGAACTGGGCACCGCCTATTCCGAGTTGACGGACCCGGTCGAGCAGCGCCGCCGTCTCACCGCCCAGTCGCTGCGGGCCGCCGGGGGAGACCCGGAGGCGATGGAACTGGACGAGGACTTCCTCGACGCGCTCGAGTACGCCATGCCCCCCACCGGCGGCCTCGGCATCGGGGTCGACCGCCTCGTCATGTTCCTCACCGGCCTGACGATCCGCGAGACGCTGCCGTTCCCTCTGGTCCGCCGCCGCTGACCGCCCGCCACGCGCCGGGCGGCTGCCGGCCGGGCGGCTGACGTGCCGTCGGCGGAGGCACCGGGCCGGGCTGCCGGGGTGCTGGTCCGGGCGGGTGCTTTCCTGCCGCCGCTCCGGTGTCGCCGTGAAGAGTAACCCTCTTATCGGGTGACCAATTAATCATGAAGAAGGATCAGATGCTTACGCGTCGCCGGGTCTTGCTCGGCGGCGCCACCACCCTCGGAGCCGCCGGGGCCGGCGCCGCCGGGCTGCTGCTGACCGGCTCGTCCGGCACCCCCGCCGCACGCCCGGCCGCCCCCGCCGCCGGCCCCCAGGCGCGCGTCGCCCTCAGACCCTCCGCCTACCGTCTCCAGCCCCTGACCGGCTACGGCCCGCCGCACGCCGCGCCCGCCCCGCTCGCGGTGCGCCAGGAGGCGTTCGTACGGATGCCGGGGCGCGGCCGGACCATACTGCTCACCTTCGACGACGGCCCCGACCCCCGCTACACCCCGAAGATCCTCGACACCCTCGCCCGCTACGGCGTCCACGCGACCTTCTTCGTGTGCGGCGAACAGGCCTCCGAGAACCTGCGGCTGCTGGGCCGGATGGCCGACGAGGGGCACATCGTCGGCAACCACACCTGGTCCCACCCGCTGCTCACCGCCATGAGCCGGGACGGGATCAGCTCCGAGATGACCCGTACCAGCAAGGTCATCGAGAGCGGCTACGGCGAACCGCCCCGGTGGTTCCGCGCCCCCTACGGCGCCTGGAACCGCACCGTGTTCCGACTGGGCGCGGAACTGGGCATGGAGCCGCTGGCCTGGACCGTCGACACCAACGACTGGGCCACCCCCGGCACCGGCAGCATCGTGCGCAGCGTCGAGAACGGCGCCGCCCCCGGTGTCGTGGTGCTGTCCCACGACGCCGGGGGCGACCGCTCGCAGAGCGTCCAGGCGCTGAGCGACTACCTGCCCCGGCTCCTGGACTCCGGCTACCACCTGACGGTGCCCCGCCGGAACACCTTCTGACCCGGACGCCGTCCGCGCGGAGAGCCGCCCGGCCGGGGACCGCTGGACCGTTCAGCGGACCTCGGCCAGGCGGGCGAAGACGACGACGTTCCCGTCGTAGCCGTTCTGCTTCGAGAAACCGCCCCCGCAGGTGATGACCCGCAACTCCGGTGCGCCCTTGGAGCCGTAGACCCGGTCGCCGGGGAAATCGCTCTTCTCGAAGACCTCGATCCCGTAGATCTCGAAGACCGCCGTCCTCCCGTCCCGGCGCTCGACCTCGACGCGGTTCCCCTTCTCCAGCGCCCCGAGACCGTAGAACACGGCCGGTCCACGGGCGTTGTCCACATGACCCACCACCACGGCGGTGCCCTTCTCGCCGGGCGACACGGCACCGGTGAACCACCCCGCCATGTTCTGCTCCTCGGGCGGCGGTGCGCCCACCCACCCGTCAGGGTCCAGACCGACCGGCATGACCGGCGCGTCGACCCGGATCGCCGGGATCCGGACCCGGGCGGCGGGCGAGAAGCCCAGCGCCGCCGGGGCGCCCGTGCCCGGCGGCGCCTGGGAGCCGCGGCTGTCCGGGGCCGCGGCGGAGGCCGGCTGCGGCGGGCCCACGTCGAACTCGCCCGAACCGTTCCGGATGAGCGCGAGGCCGGTCAGCAGCACCAGCGCTATCACGCCCCAAGGAGCGCGCTTCCGGCGCCGCTCCTCCTCTTCGGCGATCTCGGCCAGCTCGGACGCAGACATTCGCTTCCCCTCTCGACGCGGCCGTCGCCACGTCCGTCGCGCATACGGAAACGCTAGGTGCCGCACGGAGAACCGGCGACGGGGAAAGGTACGAACGGGTGGCCGCGCCGCCGTCCCGGCGCTCTCCGGTGCCCGGCATTCCGGCATTCCGGCATTCCGGTTTTCCGGGTATTCCGGCGTTCACCGTTCCGGGGCTTCCTGCTCTCCCGGTTCCCGCTCTGCGTCTTCCGTCCGGGTGAGGCGGGATGCGCCGTCCGGGCCGCGCCGCCGAGAAATCTTCTGACGGTTCGTGACCTGCGGCGATATCAGATCCGGTGGCAGATGCCCGGCGTGTCGGCTCACCAGGACGGACGATCGCCGAAATGCGGTCGCCCGCACGTCATCTGAGGGTCTTTCCGGGAGGTGCTTACTCGCCGATCTACCGGGGACGGGTCCCGGGGCGCCTTCCGCGGAGGAACACATGCGTACTACTCGTGCCCTGGCGGCCTCGGCCGTCGCGGTCGCCGTTCTCGGCCTGGCCGCCCCGGCGGCCGGCGCCCGGGACGGCATGGGCGGCGGCGGTGGGGGTGCCGGACCCAGCAACATCGTCGCCCTGCCCAGCGTCATCGCCCGCGGCGGACAGCTCTCCGTCACCGTCGACAACTGCCCCACCGGCGGCACCATGACCTCCGACGCCTTTCCGACCTCCTCCCTCACCCCGGTCGGCGGCTCGAGCCGGATGGCCAGGGGCACCGCGACCGTCAGCCGCAACGCCGTCCCGGGCCCGCACAGCATCACCGTCAACTGCAACGGCCGCACCCTCACCAACCCGGCCGCCTTCACCGTCATCGGCGGTGTCCACGGCGGCCTCGGCGGCGCCAGCGGCACCGGGACGACGCCGACGGACATGGCGATCGGCGGCGGCCTCGTCGCGGCCGCGGCGGCCGGGGGCGGCCTGTTCTGGATGCGCCGCAGGACGGAGCGGAGGGTCTGACGGCAGGGTCGCGCGGAGGGGCGGCTCGTTCGCGCGGGTGTGACAGGCCGTCGGCCCGGATCCGGGCCCCCCGCCGGTCAAAGCCGGCGGGGCCGGGGGGGACCCCCCCCGCGCCGCGGATGCGGGAGTGGCGGGAAGCCCCCCCC
>NZ_JBEYWE010000010.1:0-45997 GCF_040644295.1 Streptomyces sp. NPDC047000 | reverse complement strand
TCGGCCACACCGGTACCGCCGTCGCCGACGAACTCGCCCGCACCGCCGACCTGGTGATCGGCGTCGCCCGGATCCGGGCCGACGGCCTGTCACAGCGGCGTCGGCGGGGAGTCACCCGCCGAGCGCGTCGATTCCGGTATGGCCGGCACGCCGCGCCCGGGGCAGATCCTCGGCCATCGCCATCGCCGCCATGACCACCGGAAGAGCGACGAGCTGGGCGATCGCCGTCAGCGGGCCGAGCGCCGCCGTGGCCGTCACCAGCACCGCCGCGCCGAATCGGTACGGCGCGCCCGGCAGCCGGAACACCCTCAGGAGCACGCCGTGCCCGGCCAGGAAGAGCGCGGCGCCGACCGCCAGGGCGCCGGCGTCCGCCCGGGGCAACGGCTCGAACGGGTGCCCCACGGCCCGGTGCAGGCCGGCCGCCACCAGCACGATGCCGAACAGCAGGGGCAGATGGGCGAAACCGTAACCGGTCAACGCCAGCCGGGCCTGCCGGCCCGGGGCCGCGTCGGACAGCTCGCGCCGGACCCGCTCGTCGGAGCCGGAGAAATAGCACCACCACAGGTAGTAGGCGATGGCCAGGCCCAGCAGCGCGGCTCCGATCTCGCCGGGGCCCGGATGCGTGCCGGTCAGGCCGAGGCCGACGGCCACGACCGACTCGCCGAGCGCCACGATGACGATGACGCCGTGCCGTTCGGCGAAGTGGCCTGGCGCGATCGAATGCGGCCGGGCGCGGCGGCTGAACCCGGCCAGCAGGTGCAGCGGCAGAGCGGCGAGCCAGCACAGGGGCCGCCACGGGCCGGACAGGAAGCCCCCGGCGAGCACCGGCACCGCCGCCGCGAGGTTGAGCAAGGTGACCGTACGCATGGCCTCGACCCGGAACAGAGCCGCGTGCACCACCGCGACCACCGAGTAGCCCACGCCGAACAGCCGGCCGTCCTCGCCGAACGCTTCCGGGACCGCGACCGCCATCAGCAGGAAGCCCGCCATACCGGCGAGCAGCAGGGTACGGCTGCCGGTGCTGTTCGGCGGGATCGCGTTGGTCAGCCACGCGTATCCGGCGTACATCCACCAGACCAGGGCCAGGATCAGGGCGGCCCGGGCGATCTCGCCGGGTCGCAGGTCCTCGTGCAGGTGGTCCGACAGCTGGGCGACCGTGAGGACGAACACCACGTCGAGGAAGAGTTCCAGGGCCGAGACCCGGAAGTCTCCGACGAGCCTCATCGAGGGTCCGCCGGTCCGGGCGGTGACGCCGAAAGGCGCGCGTTGCGGGCGTCCTCGCCGGGCGGGACACCGAACAGGCGGCGGTATTCGCGACTGAACTGGGACAGGCTCTCGTACCCTACGGAATGGCCGGCCTCGGCGACGTCGTCGGGGGCGGCGATGAGGCGGATCCGGGCCCGTTGCAGGCGCAGTTGCTTCTGGTACTGCACCGGGCTCATCGTGGTGACCTCCCGGAAGTACCGGTTGAGGGTGGGCACGCTCACGCCGACGTGCTGGGCCAGGTCCTCCACCCGCATGGGCCGGTCGAAGTGGTCGTCGATCCAGCGGGCGGCGCGCCGGGCGGTCATGTAGCGGGTGTCGCTGCGGCCGACCTGGCGGACGAGGCCGCCGAGCGGGCCGGTCAGCAACAGCCAATGCAGTTCCCGCTCGATCCCGGCCGCCAGGATCGCGAAGTCGCGGGGCCTGTTGTTCAGGCGCAGCAGCCGCAACATCGCGCCGAGCAGGTCCCGGTCCGCCGGGGCCTGCCCGAGACCGAGACCGGACCCCGCGGGCACGGACAGATCCGGGGCCTCCAGCAGCAGTTCGGCGATCAGTTCGGGGCGCAGCAGCACACCGACGGCGATGAACGGGTCGGCGCGGGTGACCTGGGCCGTGACCATCAGCTCCAGGGAGTAGACGAGGTAGTCGCCGGGGCCGCAGACGAACTCGCGGCCCGGCAGCATGGTGCGCTTCTCGCCCGCGATCACCAGGGCGACCATCGGGTCGAACTCCGAGCAGTACGGCCTGCTCTCCTCGTTGCTCGTCACCACGATCGAGCCGGGCAACCGGCTGCCCGGCAAAGTCTCCTTGCACAGCCGGGGGACCAGGTCACGCAAATCGTCGAGGACATCCACGGCGCAGAGTGTGCCATGGTGATCGCGTCATTCTGACATGATGAGCGGATTCGGCATCCGGATGATCGAATCGGTCTGAGGCCGGGCCCCGTGGCGGGGCCAGGACCGCCCGCAGGACGGAAACCGGGCACGGGGTCGGGCCGCGACGGTCCTCACCGGGGCTCGGCAGCACCGAGGTGGTGCGCTCGGCGACCAGGGCCGCGCGGCGGACCACCTCGACCAGCGACGGACCGATGTCGCCGCCCGGCCCGGCGACCACCCCAACCGGCTGCCGAGGTGAAGCGCCGGACCAGGTGGTCCTCGATCTTTCCGGGCCGGGGGAACGTTGCGGTGGTCACCCGCGGGCCGGCGTATCCGTGCGAGACCACCCCGGGACACTGAGCCCCTGGACGAGCTCGACGCACGGTCAGGTCGTGTACCTGGCAGCCGTTCGGAGCGTCTGGCGGATCGGGGAACGGCTGTCGCGCAGTCTGCCACCGGGTCGACCGTGGACGACGGCCACGATCTCGGCGATCATGGACAGTGCCGTCTCGGCCAGGCTCGCCCCGCCCAGGTCCAGCCCCGCGGGCCCGGCAAGCCGCTCGTCCCGCACCGGTGCGAGGCGGCGCAGACGGGCCTCGTGAGTGGCGCGGCTGCCGAGCGCGCCCACGTATCCGGCCGCGCCGGTGAGGGCGGCGCGGATCGCGGGGTCGTCGATGCGGGGGTCGTGGCTGATCACCAGCACGGCGTCGGCGGCGGTGAGCGGGTTCGCGGCGAGCCACCGCTGCGGCCAGGCCATGACGACTTCGGCGTGCGGGACGCGTTCGGGGCGGGCGTAGTCGGGACGGGGGTCGAGCACGAGCACCCGCCGGCCGAGTGGCCGGGCCATCGCGGCCGTGACCGCGGCGAGGTCGGTGGCGCCGATGAGCACCAGCCGCGGGCGGGGTGTCAGCTCCTCGACGAACAGCGGCCCGTACAGCGTCGCGGGGTCGGTGGACCAGCGGTGCGGTGATTCGAGCTCGCACCCGACGGTCAGAGCCGTACCGCGGGTCAGCGCCTGCCCGATCCGGACGGCCACCTCGCCGCGCGGGGCCGGTGTGATGAGAATGCGCAGCGCGGACGAGCAGGCGGGGGCGGGTTCCCAGGGCAGCAGTTCGTCCCCGGGACGGACCGTGGTCAGGTGCGGTGGCTCGCCGTCGAGCACCTCCCGGGCCGCGCTCAGCAGAATCCCCTCCACACAGCCGCCGGACACCGAACCCGTCCAGTCGCCGTTCACGGCGACCGCCATGGTGGCGCCGAGCGGCCGTGACCCGGGGCCGTCGCGGTCCACGAGCCGGGCGAGGACCACGCGCTCGCCCGCGCCGTGGTGAGCTTCGACGAACGGCCATACCTCGTTCAGCACGCGAGCAGCTTGTCGAGGGTGACGGGCAGGGAACGCACCCGGATGCCGGTCGCGTGGAACACGGCGTTGGCGACAGCGGCGGCCACACCGACGACGCCGATCTCGCCGAGGCCCTTCACCCCGCCCGGGTTGAGCGGGTCGGGTGCACCGACGAACAGCACCTCGTGGTCGGGCACGTCGGCGTTGACCGGAACCAGGTAGTCGCCGAGTGTGCCGTTGGCCAGCCGCCCGGTGTCCCGGTCGTACGCGAGGTCCTCCAGCAGCGCCATGCCCAGGCCCATCACCACGCCGCCCTGGATCTGCGAGCGGGCGGTCTTCTCGTTCAGCAGCCGGCCCGCGTCGGCAGCGGTCACGAGCCGGCTGACCCGCACGGTGCCGAGCTGCTCGTCCACGCGCACCTCGGCGAAGTGCGCGGCGTAGGGGCCTGACGGAGTCAGCCCGCGGTCGGCGAGACCCGAGGCGGGGTCGCTGGCCGCCTCGACCGTCAGCTCCTCGAGGTCATGCCGGGCAAGAAGCTCCTGGTACGTCTCACCGACGCCCTTGCGCCACAGACCGCCGTCCGCGGCGACCAGGTCCTCGCGATCCTGCCCGTACAGCGGAGAACGCTCGTCGGTGACGGCCAGGTCGGCCAGTTTGTCCATCAGTTCGTCCGCCGCCGCGTCGACCGCGCCCGTCACCGACATCGCCAGGCCCGACCCGCCGGCCGGGGGAGACGCCGGCAGGTCGGAATCGCCCAGCAGGACCCGGATCCGCTCGGCCGGCAGGCCGAGCCGCTGTGCCGCCAGCACGGTCACGACGGTGGCGGTGCCCGTGCCGAGGTCGGGGGCGACGCTCGCGACGGTGGCGCAGCCCTGCGCGTCGAGGGTGATGCGGGCCGCGCACGGGCCCGCGAACCAGACGAAGCTGGCGCCGGCCATGCCCCACCCGACCAGGGTGTCGCCGTCACGGGTGGAACGCGGCCGGGGATCGCGGGCCCGCCAGCCGAACCGGTCGGCGCCGGCCCGGTAGCAGTCCCGCAACGCGTTGCTCGCCCACGGCAGGCCGGTGACCGGGTGCGCGGACCTGAAGTTGCGCAACCGCAGTTCGATCGGATCGAGCCCGAGCCGGTGCGCGAGCTCGTCCATCGCGGACTCGACGGCGAAGTTGAGCTCGGCGTGCCCCGGCGCACGAACCGGTCCGGGGTTGGGAATGCTCAGGCGCACCTGCCGGTCGTGGGTGGCGACATTCGGGCAGTCGTAGGCGTCTGCGGTGCCGGTGACGATGAAGCTCATGTTCGCCTCGTCGACACCGACGGTGGTGGTCACCCGGTGCTCGATGCCGGACAACCGGCCGTCGCGGCCGGCGGCGATCCGCAACCGCTGCCGGGACGCCGCGCGATGACCGAGGGAGGCGAACATCTGCGGCCGGTCCAGCACGATCCGGACCGGCCGGCCCACCGTCCGGGCGGCGAGAACGGCGAGCACGGTGTGCGGCCAGACCCGCAGACCGGCCCCGAACCCGCCGCCGAGATACCGGCAGTGCACGCGTACGTCCGACTCGGGCACCCCGAAGGCCGTGCTCAGCGCCGTACGCACAAAGAGCGGCCACTGGGTCGAATCGTGCACGGTCAGCCGGTCGCCGTCCCACCGCGCGACGGTGGCGAACAAACCCATCGGGCTGGGAGCCTGCGGGGCGGTGCCGTAGGTCTCGTCGAGCACCACCTCGGCAGTCGCGAACGCTTCCGCCACGTCACCGAGCGTGGACTCGAGGCCGAACGGGTTCGTCAGCACCTCCGCGTCCGGGTCGTCGAGGCCGACCACGGGACGGCCGGGCTCGTAGGCGATCTCCAGCAGGCGTCCCGCGTCGGCGGCCTGACGGCGGGTACCGGCTACCACCACGGCGACGTACTGGCCGTGATGCCGGACGGTCGCGTCCGCGAGAGGATTCCGGGGGGACGGGCCGAACGCGTACGGCGGAAGGTCGTTGATCTCCGGGGCGTTCTCGTGGGTGATCACGGCCAGCACGCCGGGGGCCCGGAGCGCGGCGGAGGTGTCGATGCCGGTGATGCGCCCGACCGGGACGGCCGCGGGCACGAGGACGGCGTGCACCAGGCCGGGGTGGGTCTCGTCGGCCGGGTAGCGGGCCGTGCCGCTGACCTTGGCGGGAGCGTCGACGCGGTTCAACGTGCCTCCTCGGCGGCGGTGCGCAGGGCGCGGACCAGGGTGCGCTTGGCGAGTTCCACCTTGAACCCGGTGCCGGGTGTGGTGAACGGATCGGCGACCGCGAGTTCGGCGGCGGCGCGGAAGGTCTCGGCGGTGGGTTCGCGGCCGATCAGGCTCGTCTCGGCCTCGGCGGACCACCAGGGCACCGTGCCGACGCCGCCGAGCCCCAGTCCCGCCGCGGCGATGACCCCGCCGTCGAGCCGCAGGACCGCGGCGGCGGAGGTGAGGGCGAATTCGTAGGACGCGCGGTCCCGGACCTTCAGATACGCCGAGCCTGTTCCGGCCGCCGGCAGCGGGATGTCCACGGCCGTGATCAGGTCACCGTGGGCCAGCACGGTCTCGATGTCCGGCCGCTGCCCCGGCCGGACATGCAGGTCGCGTACGGCGACGGTGTACGTGCCGTCGGCGCCCTCGACCCGTACGCTCGCCTCCAGCGCGACCAGAGCCACGCACAGGTCGGAGGCGTGCAACGCGATGCAGTCCGGGCCGGCGCCGAGGATCGCGTGCATGCGTGGCACCCCGGTGACCGCCGCGCACCCGGAACCGGGGGTGCGCTTGTTGCACGAGGTCACCTGCGGGTCCCGGAAATAGCGGCACCGGGTGCGCTGCATCAGGTTGCCGCCGATCGTGGCGAGGTTGCGCAGTTGCGTGGAGGCTCCCGCGAGCAGCGCCTGGCGTACCACGGCAGGGGCCTCGGCGGCCGTGGCCAGGGTCTCCATGGTGACCAGGGCGCCCACCGTGAGCCGGTCGGGCGCCCTGGTGAGCTGCCGCAACGGCAACCTGGCGATGTCCACCAGCCGGGTCGGCGCGACGACCCGGTCCTTGAGTTGAAGGTCGAGCTGGGTGGTGCCGCCGGCCAGGTAGGCCGCGTCCGGCTCGCCCCGCACCAACGCGACCGCGGCGGCCACCTCCGTGGGCCTGTGATAGTCGAAACCGGTCATCGGGCGGCGACCTCGCGGATCGCGGCGACGATGTTCGGGTAGGCGCCGCAGCGGCACAGGTTCCCGCTCATGAACTCCCGGATCTGCGCGTCGGAGCCGGCCCGCCCCTCGTGCAGCAGCGCGGTCGCCGACATGATCTGTCCCGGCGTGCAGGCCCCGCACTGCAGCGCGTCATGGCGCATGAACGCGTCGGTGACCTCCTGCTTGCGCGGGAAGTCCCCCTCGACGGTGGTGACCGCGCGTCCCTCGCACTGCACGGCCAGGACCAGGCAGGACACCACCCGCCGTCCGTCGAGCAGCACGGTACAGGCTCCGCAGGCCCCCTGGTCGCAGCCCTTCTTGGTGCCGGTCAGGCCTTGTTCGTCGCGCAGCGCGTCGAGGAGGGTCAGGCCCGCCTCCACCCGCATGGTGACGGGCTGCCCGTTCACCTCGAGCCGTACCTCATGGTTGGTTTCTGCCATGCGGAACATCTTTGGCCCCGCCCGGGGCTCGGTCCTAGATCGATTCGATCATCCGGATGCCGAATCTGATCATTGCCGGGAACGAAACGATCGCCTTGGCGCAGCTCTGCGCCGTGGACGTCATAGGCCGCAGCGGGCCGTCAGGCGCCGCCGTCCGCGGTGCGGCGGCGGAGAAGCCGGTACGCCGCCGCGGCCGACCCGGCGACCAGGGCCGTGCCGAGGCCGATCTCCCCGGCGTCGAACCCGCCCGCGCTGCCGCCCTCACCGGCACGGACGCCCCGCTCCGGCCGCACATGCCGCACCGGGTACGCCGGCTGGAGCGGCTCGGCCTGCCGGCGGGAGCCGCCGCCCGCGATCGTCAGCTGGGCGGAGCCGGCCGTCGTGGTGCAACTGAACGTCACCAGGTAGGTCGCGC
Source organism: Streptomyces sp. NPDC047000 (assembly GCF_040644295.1). Taxonomy (NCBI): domain Bacteria; kingdom Bacillati; phylum Actinomycetota; class Actinomycetes; order Kitasatosporales; family Streptomycetaceae; genus Streptomyces; species Streptomyces sp. NPDC047000. The sequence goes on along the minus strand of NZ_JBEYWE010000010.1, from coordinate 38,481 downwards.
CCGGGACGGCCCGCGGGTCGACCGTGGCCGTCGCGGTCGTCCCCCGCGGCGGAACCACCACCGTCGGGAACACGCCCGACGTCACCATGACCTTGTCCCGGCACACGCCGTCCCGGTCCACCCGGAGGGTGACCCGGCCGCCCGCCGCGACCACGGACGGCTGCACGGAGAAGCCGAACGGCGCGAGGCCCCGGCCGCCGTCGGCACCGTTCGCGTACATGCCGGTGGCGGAGCAGCCCGTGACGGTCACGGCCAGCAGTACGGCCGCGGCGGCGTGTATCGCGCGCATGGTGTTCCCTTCGGATTCCCGAGGACCGGCGGCGGACCCCTTCCGCCGCGCCGGAGAAGCACCTCGATGAGGAAAACGCTAGGAACGCGGCCGCGTCGCCGCGAACGCAGTCGTACGAACGGGGCACGCACGTGGGCCGGACAGGGGACGCTGTCACGGCAGTCGGGCGACCCGTACGGCGTGGCGGGCCGCCCCCCAGCGGCGAGGCGGGAGCCCGGGGCCGGGGAGCGCGGCTACGCGGACAGGGTGAGCCCCCGTCAGCCGCCCAGGTGCGGGAAGAGGCTGAGGAACGGTCCCGCCGAGGCGGTGACGCCCCGGCTGTAGGGCGAGTCGAAGTCCCAGATCAGGAACAGCAGGAAGGCGATCAGCGCGGAGAACAGCCCGGCGAGGACCAGCTCCCGCACCGTTCTGCGGATCTGCAGCGCGAGGACCATACCGACGGTGATGACGGCGCCGGCCACCAGACCGAACCACACCACGCCCGGCATGGTCGCCCCGGTGGAGTCCGCCCGCGCCTGCCGGGCCGCGTCCGCCGCGGCCACCTGGTCGACCAGCGGCTGGTACGCCTGCGCCTCGAAGTCCGTCGCGGGCCGGTAGTCGGTCACATCGGCGCGGACCCGCCGGAGGAGCGCGTCGCCCCGCGGGGTGAGGCGGTCGTGGTCGGCCATCGTCCGCCACTCCTGGTGCACGACCTGTCCGACATAGGCGTTGACATCGTCGCGGACACGGTCACGGACGGCGGGCGGATAGACCCGCACCCGCTCGGAGACCTCGTGCAGCGCCTGCGCCTCCGCCTGCACATGGTCCTGGGCGGCACCACGGGCCTCCCACACCCCGGCAATGGCCAGGCCCAGCACGATGGCGTAGACGACGCCGATCCACATGGTCATGTACTCGATGACGTCCGGGGTCTCGCTGGGGTCCTCGTCCACGGCCGCCGAGCGGTTGCGCAGCAGGGTGATGACGACGACCACGGCACAGGCGGCCAGCATCGCGAGGGTGAGAACGAGCCAATCCGACAACGGGAACCTCCAGGGAGCGGGCGTGACGGTGGGGCGGACCGGGCGGGTGCCGGGTTCCGGTGGCGGCCGTCGGCGGGTCGCCGGCCGTCGGCTCAGCGCGGGCGCAGCGCTGCCACGGCGACGATCGCGGGTGCGGTGATGAGCAGGACGTAGACGACGGGGGACGTGGTGCGGTGCGTCCGGTGCTTGACGGTGTGCGGCCGGTAGCGGGGGTAGGTGACCGGGGTCGCCGAGGGGCGCGGGGCGGCCGGACGAGGTGTCGGGGCCGGTCTGGGGGCCGGTCTCGGGGCAGGTCGTGCGGCCGGTTCCGGAACCGGCTTCGGGGACGGGGGCGGTGCCGGTGGCGCCGGGGCGGGCGGTGGCTCCGGCGTGCGGGGCGGCGGGGCCGGGCGTACGGGCGGTTCCGGGCGCGGCGGAGGTGCGGGCGGGGCAGGGGTGGGGGTGGGCTCCGGAGGTGGTGGCGGTGGTGGCGGGGGCGGGGGCGGCGTGGGGGTCGGCTTCTGGCACGGGGGCGGCAGCGGCGGTACGGACGGGAAGGGCGGGGCGGGCCAGGAGTCGCCGTAGCCGCCCGGCCCCGGTCCCGGCTCCGGTCCCGGCCCTGGTCCCGCGACGGCCACCGCCGTCGTACCGTCCGGGCCCGTGGAGGCGTACGCGCAGGCGTCCGCCGCGGCCGGCCCCGCCGGGACGCCGACGAGGAACCACCCCAGCGCCATCAGCGCCAACACCCGTACCGCCGGGGCGGATCGTGTTCGTTCGGATCGGTGCACGACGGAGATCATGGGCACCCGCCGGCCCCGGCACGCCGCTGCGGCGGGGGATTGGCCCGAACGAGGGAGCGGCACCGTACGGCGGTTTGAACCGTCGCCCTCCTGACCTGCCGGAAGCGCACGCGCGTACGAGTCCGGGGCGGCTCGGCACAGCGTGCGGAAAGAAATTTGTGCCGGCGTTGAACACTCCGGCCGTCCCCATGCGTACACAGGGCCGTGCGGCGGCACAGGACGGCGCTGCAACCAACAGGCGACAATGGGGAGTTGACGATGAAGGCCTCCTTGCGGAGTGCTTCGATGGTGGTCGGCGCCGCGGCCGTGCTGGCGCTGACGACGGCGTGCGGCCAGGGAAACACCACCACGCCGGCCGCTGCCGCGCAGAACGTGGGTGCGACGGCCGCGGTCGGCGACGGGAGCAACGGCGCGGGTGCGACCGCCAGCACCGGCGCGGGCAACGGCTACGGTGCCGACGGCCAGAGCACCGCCAGTCCGGCGGAGCCCGCCGGGGAACTGGCCGTGGTCGACAACCCCGACCTCGGCAAGGTGCTGACGGACGGCTCCGGGCTGACCCTCTACCGGTTCGACGCCGACACCGCGAACCCGCCGAAGTCCAACTGCGACGGTGACTGCGCCACGACCTGGCCGCCGGTCCCCGCGGACGACGCCACGGCGGGCGCCGGTATCGACAAGGCGCTGCTCGGCGAGGTCACCCGCGCCGACGGCACCAAGCAGCTGACGGTCGGCGGCTGGCCGGCGTACCGCTATGCGAAGGACGTCAACGCGGGTGACGTCAACGGGCAGGGCGTGGGCGGCAAGTGGTACGCGCTGGCGCCCACCGGCAAGAAGGCGACCCTCGCCTCGCTGCCCGGTCTGTCCACCCGCAAGGACCCGAAGCTGGGCGAGATCATCGTCGACAAGAACGGCATGACGGTCTACCGCTTCCTCAAGGACAAGGCATGGCCCAAGTCGGTGTCCAACTGCACGGGCGCCTGCCTGGAGAAGTGGCCGGCGGTCGGGCCGGTGGCCGAGAGCGACACCAAGGGTGTGAAGAAGAAGGGCCTGATGCCCTTCACCCGCCCCGACGGGGTGAAGCAGATGACGGTCAACTGCTGGCCGATCTACACCTTCTCCGGTGACAAGGCCGCCGGTGACACCAACGGCCAGGGCGTCGGCGGCACCTGGTACGCCGTCTCGCCCGAGGGCAAGCCGGTCGGCGCGTCGTAACAGGGACCGGCGAGGTACCGCACGGGTCCGCCCCCTCCGCACCGCGGGGAGGGGGCGGACCTTTTGCGTCCCGGACGCGCGGCTCCCGGACCCGCGCAGCCCGGACGCACGGCTCCCGGACGCGCGGCTTCCGGACCGGCGCCCGGCCGGCGCTCGCGGAATGGCCGTAAACCGCGCCCCGGACCGAAGGCCGGGAAAAACGCGACCCAGGACCGGGACAGGTCGACAGCAATGGCCCGGAACGGTCGCCGTCAAGGCACCGGTGGTCGTGTTCAGCCGCCCGAACGGTCACGATATGAACCCCGAAGCGGCCATGACCGCACAGTTTCTGACCGGGAACGGACGGTCAATTTCCGTTTCCGCTCGCTCTGTTGCCGGGCGATCAGTAGCCTCAGCGGGAACGTCCGCCCGACTACGCCGCCAGCACCGCCCAACCGCCTACGCCGCCTACGTCACGGAGAATGAGATGGAGCGACCCGCCTGGGCCCCCCGGAGCATCGACATCTCGGTGCCGAGCGTCTCCCGGATCTACGACTACTACCTGGGCGGTTCGCACAATTTCGAGGTCGACCGGGAAGCCGCCCGCAAGGCCATGGAGTTCATACCGGGGCTTCCCAAGATCAGTCAGGCGAATCGTGCCTTCATGCGGCGTGCGGTGCGTTTCGCGGCGTCCGAGGGCATCACGCAGTTCCTCGACATCGGCTCCGGCATTCCCACGTTCGGGAACGTCCACGAGGTCGCCCGGGCCGCCGTGCCGGGTGCCCGGGTCGTCTATGTCGACCACGACCCGGTGGCCGTGGCGCACAGCCAGGCGGTTCTCGCCGGCCACGACGAGGTGGACGTCGTGGCCGCCGATCTCCGCAAGCCCCATGAGATCCTGGCGAGTACCGAGGTCGACCGGCTCATCGACCTGAATCGTCCAGTGGCGTTGCTTCTCGTTGCCATACTTCACTTCGTGGCAGACTCGGAGGACCCGTACGGTGCGGTGGCACAGCTGAGGGACGCGCTCGCGCCCGGCAGCATGCTGATCCTCACGCACGCGGCGTACGAGGGCATCCCGTTGCCACGCGAGCGGGCCGCGGGCACGGTCGGTGTGTACGAGGACATCCGCAACCCGCTGATCATGCGCACGCGCGACGAGATCGCGCGGTTCTTCGAGGGGTACGACATGGTGGAACCGGGACTGGTGCCGATGCCGGAGTGGCGGCCGGAGTCGGGGTCGGAGGACGAGGATCCCTGGGCGTCCTCCGGTTTCGCCGGCGTGGGGCGTACGGCGTGATCGCGGAGCCGGACGGGCCGGAGGACAGACTGCGCCGGTTCGCGACCATCTGGAGCCGGGCCGTTTTCCCGGTGACCTCCACCTCGCTGACCCGCCCGGAGTTCGAGGAGCGGCTGCTGCCGCTGGCCCGGCGGCTGAGCCAGGCACTGCGGGCGCGTACGCACGCGGCCGACGAGGGGAAGGCGGTCGGCGCCGCCCTCGTCGCCGCGCACTGCACCGACCCCGAGGTGCTCAGCCGCACCCTGGACTGCGTCGACGCCTATCTGGTCCTCTACTGCGGTGGCGACGGCCCCCAGGACGACCTGCGCGCCCGCTCGGCCCGCCTCCAGCACGCCATGGCCGCCGGGTACGCCCAGGCGCTGCGCGAACGCACCCTGGGCGAACAGGAGTCCATCGCCCAGGCCGCCCTCCAGGCGCAGGGCGTGGTCGCCCAGGCGCTGCACGCCAGCGAGGCCCGCTTCCGCGCGGTGTTCGAAGGCGCGGCGATAGGCATCGGCATCGCCGACCTGGACGGCAACATACTCCAGGTCAACGGAGCCCTGGTCCGTATGTTCGGCGGCTCCGAGCACGCCGTGCGCACCCGCAACGCACGGGAGTGGACCCATCCCGAGGACGCCCCGCAGATCTGGAAGCTCTACGAGGAGCTGGTCGGCGGCGAACGCGAGCACTACCACGTGGAGAAGGCGTTCTACCGCCCCGACGGCACCGTCCTGTGGACCAATCTGACGGTGTCCCTGCTGCGGGACGCCGACGGCAGCCCGCAGTACCAGCTCGCGCTGATGGAGGACACCACCGAGCGCCGGCTGCTCAACCTCCGGCTGCGTTACGAGGCCACCCACGACGCCCTCACCGGCCTGCCGAACCGGACCCTGTTCTTCGAGCGTCTCGAGAAGGCCCTCTCGGCGGGGGAGGGACAGCGCTTCGGGCTGTGCTACCTCGACCTGGACGGCTTCAAGACCATCAACGACAGCCTCGGCCACGCCGCCGGCGACCGGCTGCTCGTCGAGGTCGCCGACCGGCTCCAGTCGTGCGCCACCGCGCCCGGCGAGATGGTCGCCCGGCTCGGCGGCGACGAGTTCGTCGCGCTGACCACCGGGCCCGACACCCAGCGCGAGGTCGACGAGCTCGCCGCCCGCATCATGAACGTCCTGCTCGCCCCCGTCCGCATCGACGGCCGCGAACTGACCGTCCGCGGCAGCATCGGCGTCGTCGAGGGGCCGGCCGGTGAGCGCGGTCCCGCGGAGGTGCTGCGCAGCGCCGACATCACCATGTACCGGGCCAAGTCGGCGGGCGGCAACCGCTTCGAACTCGCCGACGCGGAGGCCGACGCCCGTGCCATCACCCGGCACGGGCTCACCACGGCCCTGCCGACGGCCCTGGAGCGCGGCGAGTTCTTCATCGAGTACCAGCCCCTGGTCCATCTCGGCGACGGCAGTGTGCGCGGCGCCGAGGCGCTGGTGCGCTGGCTGCATCCGCAGCACGGGGTCCTCGGCCCCGACCGCTTCATCCCGCTCGCCGAACACACCGGGCTGATCGTGCCGCTCGGGCGCTGGGTCCTGGAGGAGTCGGTCCGGCAGGCCCGCGAGTGGCGCCGCGACCGGCACACCGGCACCGGTCCGCTGCGCATCAACGTCAACCTCTCGCCCTGCCAGCTCACCCATCCCGGCCTCGTCCAGGACACCGTCGAGATCCTCGAGCGGCTCGGTGTCGAACCGGCGGCCCTGTGCCTGGAGGTCACCGAGTCCGCCCTCATCGGTGCCGACGACGACCTCCTCAAACCCCTGCGCCGGCTGGCCGAGATGGGCGTCGACATCGCCCTCGACGACTTCGGCACCGGCTACTCCAACCTGGCCAACCTCCGCCGTCTGCCGGTCAGCGTCCTCAAGCTGGACCGCTCGTTCACCCGGAGCATGCAGCAGTTCCCGGCGGACCCGGTCGACCTCAAGATCGTGGAAGGCATCGTCACCCTGGCCCACGGCCTCGACCTCACGGTGACGGTGGAGGGCGTGGAGACCGGCGCCCAGGCGGAGCAGCTCCGCCTCCTGGGCTGCGACACGGCCCAGGGCTGGTACTACGCCCGCCCGGGCCCCCCGGACCGCCTCCACCACCTGGCCCTGGCAGACGCCACCACCTGACAACCCCACCCACCCCCCAGGGGCGCGGGGAACTGCGCGACCAACCCCCACCCACCCGCACGCCGCGAACAGGCAAGAGGCCCCCGGCGCGAAAACCCCGCCAACGCCCCGCAGGGCACCGTCAGCGAAGAGAGAACCGCTCGAACAGCATCTCCTGCAGTTCCCGCGCGGCCCGAGGCGGAGCCACATCGCTCCGGTGCGCCACGGCGACCGTCCGGTACAGCCCCGGCCGGGCCAGCGGCGTCACCCGGAGATCCCGCCCCGACCGCACGGCGACCATCCGCGGCACCACCGCCACCCCCAGCCCCGCCCGCACGAACCCCAGCACCGCGTCCATCTCCCCGCCCTCCACCGCGAACGACGGCTCGAACCCCTCCGCCCGGCATGCCGCCACGGTCAGCTCCCGCAGGTCGTACCCGTGCCGGAACATCACCAGGCGCTCCCCCTCCAGGTCCCCGACCCGCACCGCCGCCCCCCGCCCCGGGGCCGGCGCGTCCGGCGACGACACGACCACCAGGTCCTCCCGCAGCAGCTCCCGCGCCGTCAGCGCCGGTGCGGGAGCCGGCAGCGGCAGCACGACCAGCGCCAGATCCAGCGCCCCCCGCGCCAGCTCCCGTACGAGATCGTGCGAGCCGCCCTCCTCGATCAGCAGCCGCACTCCCGGGTACCGGTCGTGGAAGGCGCGCAGCACGTCCGGCAGCAGCCCCGTGCAGACGCTCGGCGTCGCCCCCAGCCGCACCCGCCCGCGCCGCAGCTGCGCCAGTTCCTGCACCTCGTAGCGGGCGGTCTCGGTGTCGGCCAGGATGCGCCGGGCCAGCGGCAGCAGCGCCTCCCCGGCGTCGGTGAGCGTGATGTTGCCGCGCGCCCGCTGGAAGAGGTCCGCGCCCAGCTCCCGCTCCAGCGCCCGGATCTGCTGGGACAGCGAGGGCTGGGCCACATGGACCTGTTCGGCGGCCCGGGTGAAGTGCCGGGTCTCGGCGACGGCCACGAAATACTGGAGCTGCTGGAACTGCATACAGCAACGATAGTCTCAGGCTATGGAAACGAGCCGGACCATGTCTTGGACCGATGGGGACGTTCGGCCCTAGCGTCAGGACCCATGGCACTGGCAACGCGGACGGACCGACGGCCGTCGATGGCGCGTACCGTGTGGGACTCCACCGTCGGCAAGAAGACCGTCATGGCGGTCAGCGGACTGATCATGCTGCTGTACCTGGTCGCCCATGTGATCGGCAACCTCAAGATCTTCTTCGGCGCGGGGGAGTTCAACCACTACGCGCACTGGCTGCGCACCGTGGGCGAACCGTTCATGCACTACGAGTGGACGCTCTGGCTGGTCCGCGTCGTCCTGGTCGTCGCGGTGGTCGCCCACGCGGTCTCCGCCTACCAGCTCAGCCGCCGCGACCTGCGGGCCCGCCCGCAGAAGTACGAGCACCGCAAGGCGGGCGGGAGCCACGCGACGCGCACCATGCGCTGGGGCGGGGTCATCCTCGGCCTGTTCATCGTCTGGCACATCCTCGACCTGACGACCGGCACCACGCACTCCGGCGGCTTCCAGCCCGGCCACCCCTACCAGAACGTCGTGGACACCTTCTCCACCTGGTACGGGAACGTCATCTACATCGCGGCGATGCTCGCGCTCGGCCTGCACATCCGGCACGGCTTCTGGAGCGCCGCCCAGACCCTCGGCGCCGGCAGCCGCGCCCGCGACCGTGCCCTGAAGATCTCCGCGAACGTCCTCGCGCTGCTGCTCACCGCGGGCTTCATCGCCGTACCGGTGGGCGTCATGACCGGAGTGGTGAGCTGACCATGACCGTGAACCCGAACCCTGCCGACGGCACCCCCGCCACCGGCGGCGCCCGCGACCTGACCCCCGAGGCCACCGTGCCGCACGTGGATTACACGCACTACACCACCGGCGATCCGGTCGCCGACACCAAGGCCCCCGCCGGCCCCGTCGCGGAACGCTGGGACAAGCGCCGTTTCGAGGCCAAGCTGGTCAACCCCGCCAACCGGCGCAAGCACACCGTCATCGTCGTGGGCACCGGTCTGGCCGGCGGCTCGGCGGGCGCCACGCTCGCCGAACAGGGCTACCGCGTCGTCCAGTTCTGCTACCAGGACTCCCCGCGCCGCGCCCACTCCATCGCCGCGCAGGGCGGCATCAACGCCGCGAAGAACTACCGCAACGACGGCGACTCGGTGCACCGCCTCTTCTACGACACCGTCAAGGGCGGCGACTTCAGGGCGCGCGAGTCCAACGTGCACCGCCTCGCGCAGATCTCCGTCGAGATCATCGACCAGTGCGTGGCGCAGGGCGTGCCGTTCGCCCGCGAGTACGGCGGTCTCCTCGACACCCGCTCCTTCGGCGGCGTCCAGGTCTCCCGCACCTTCTACGCCCGCGGCCAGACGGGCCAGCAGCTCCTCCTCGGCGCCTACCAGGCACTGTCGCGGCAGATCGCCGCCGGGAACGTCGAGATGCACCCGCGCACCGAGATGCTGGACCTGATCGTCGTGGACGGCCGGGCCCGCGGCATCGTGGCCCGGGACCTGATCACCGGGAAGATCGACACCTACTTCGCCGACGCCGTCGTCCTGGCCAGCGGAGGCTACGGCAACGTCTTCTACCTGTCGACGAACGCCATGAACTCCAACGCCACCGCGATCTGGCGGGCCCACCGGCGCGGCGCGTACTTCGCCAACCCCTGCTTCACCCAGATCCACCCCACCTGCATCCCGCGCACCGGCGACCACCAGTCCAAGCTCACCCTGATGAGCGAGTCGCTGCGCAACGACGGCCGCATCTGGGTGCCGAAGGCCAAGGGCGACACCCGCCCGCCGGACCGGATCCCCGAGGACGAGCGCGACTACTACCTGGAGCGCATCTACCCGTCCTTCGGCAACCTGGTGCCGCGCGACATCGCCTCCCGCGCCGCGAAGAACGTCTGCGACGAGGGCAGGGGAGTGGGCCCCGGCGGCCAGGGCGTCTACCTCGACTTCGCGGACGCGATCAAACGACTCGGCCGCAAAGCGGTCGAGGAGAAGTACGGCAACCTCTTCGACATGTACGAGCGGATCACCGCGGAGAACCCGTACGAGGTGCCGATGCGGATCTACCCCGCCGTGCACTACACGATGGGCGGCCTGTGGGTCGACTACGACCTCCAGACCACCGTTCCCGGCCTGTTCGCCATCGGCGAGGCCAACTTCTCCGACCACGGCGCCAACCGCCTCGGCGCCTCCGCGCTGATGCAGGGCCTGGCCGACGGCTACTTCGTCCTCCCGGCCACCCTCAACGACTACCTCGCCCGCAACCCCCACCAGGAGCCGGTGACACCCGGGCACCCCGCCGTGCGCGAGGTGCTGTCGGAGACCGAGAACCGCCTGCGGCGCCTGCTCTCCGTCGACGGCGACCGCACCCCCGACTCCTTCCACCGCGAAGTCGGCGAGCTGATGTGGGAGTTCTGCGGCATGGCCCGCACCGAAGCCGGACTGCGCAAGGCCCTCGAACGCATCCCGCAGATCCGGGAGGAGTTCTGGCGGCGCATCAAGGTGCCCGGCACCGGCGAGGAGTTCAACCAGTCGCTGGAGAAGGCCAACCGCATCGTCGACTACCTGGAACTGGCCGAACTGACCTGCCTCGACGCCCTGCACCGCGCCGAGTCCTGCGGCGGCCACTTCCGCGAGGAGTCCCAGACCCCCGACGGCGAGGCCGCCCGCCGGGACGACGAGTTCGGCTACGCGGCCGCCTGGGAGTTCACCGGCTCCGCTCCCGTCCTGCACAAGGAAGACCTGGTCTTCGAGTACGTCCACCCCACCCAGCGGAGCTATGCATGAAGCTCACCCTGCGCGTCTGGCGGCAGAAGAACGCCGACGCCGAAGGCGCCATGTCCACGTACGAGGTGGACGGCATCTCCTCCGACATGTCCTTCCTGGAGATGCTCGACACCCTCAACGAGGAACTCATCCTCAAGGGCGAGGACCCGGTCGCCTTCGACCACGACTGCCGCGAGGGCATCTGCGGCGCATGCAGCCTGGTCATCAACGGCGACGCGCACGGCCCCGAGCGCACCACCACCTGCCAGCTGCACATGCGGTCCTTCCACGACGGCGACACCATCGACGTCGAGCCCTGGCGGGCCTCCGCCTTCCCGGTCGTCAAGGACCTGGTGGTGGACCGCTCCGCCCTCGACCGGATCATCCAGGCCGGCGGCTACATCACCGCCCCCACCGGTGCCGCCCCCGAGGCGCACGCCGCCCCGGTGCCCAAGCCCGACGCCGACTTCGCCTTCGAGCACGCCGAGTGCATCGGCTGCGGAGCCTGCGTGGCGGCCTGCCCCAACGGCGCCGCGATGCTGTTCACCTCCGCGAAGATCAACCACCTCAACGTCCTGCCGCAGGGCGCCCCCGAGCGGGAGACCCGGGTACTGGACATGGTGGCCCAGATGGACGAGGAGGGCTTCGGCGGCTGCACCCTCACCGGCGCATGCGCCACCGCCTGCCCCAAGGGCATCCCGCTGATGTCCATCACCGGCATGAACAAGGAATGGCTGCGCGCCACCCGCAAGGTGGCCAGGCGCTAGCGCCGCGACAGGCGACGTTCGCTCCGTCGCGACGCCCGGCACGCTCCCCCAAGCTCTTCGAGCAGGGGGGACCCCCACTCGCCGCACCGGCCGAAAGCCCGAGTACATCCAGTACGAGGGCTTCCGGCCGGCACTCCCCCAAGCTCTTCGAGCAGGGGGGACCCCCAGAGAGCACGCACCGGACGCCGCTCCTTCATGGGCAAACGTCGCCTGCCGCGGCGCTAGCCCCTCGATCGTCCGCCAGCGAGGTGCGGACGGGCAGGGCCGGGAACGGTGCTCGTCCCGGCCCCGCCACTCCTCCCCGCGCTCGGTAGACTGATCCGTGATCTCCGGAGGCGTCCGCAGGAATCGCACCCGGCCGTCACGGCACGCCGCGCACGGCGTTCAGCATTCCCACATCCGCTCTCCTGGCGCAGGTAACGCGCTCGCAAACCGGTATCGGAAGAACAGGAGCGGGCCGCTCACCACGGGCCCGACCGAGTCCCCGCCGATCCGGCCCGCGACCAGGAGAGAGCCATGACCGGGGTTTCCACCCTCGACCGTGCCCCGCAGCCGACCGCACCCGCCCGCTACACCGTCGGCCTCGCCCGCGACGAAGCCGACGTACGCGCCGCCCAGCGGCTGCGGCACGACGTCTTCGCCGGCGAGATGGGCGCCCTGCTGGCCACCCCCCGGCCCGGGTACGACATCGACCCCTTCGACGCTCACTGCGACCACCTGCTCGTCCACGACACCCACACAGGGCAGGTCGTCGGCACCTACCGGCTGCTCCCGCCGGAGCGCGCCGCGATCGCCGGACGGCTCTACTCCGAGGGCGAGTTCGAGCTGACCGCGCTCGACGGCATCCGGTCCGGCCTGGTGGAGGTGGGCCGCTCCTGCGTCCACCCCGACCACCGCGACGGCGCGGTCATCGGCCTCATCTGGGCGGGCATAGCCCGCTACATGACCGACCGCGGCCACGAGTGGCTGGCCGGCTGCTGCTCCGTCCCGCTGGCCGACGGCGGCGCCCTCGCCTCCGCCACCTGGGAACGGGTCCGCGCCAAGCACCTGGCCCCCGAGGAGTTCCGGGTCCGCCCGCTGCTCCCCTGGATCCCGCCCGCGCCCGCGACCGCCCCGCCCGCGAACAGCGACCTCCCCGCCCTGCTGCGCGGCTACCTCCGCCTCGGCGCCTGGGTCTGCGGCGAGCCCGCCCACGACCCCGACTTCAAAGTCGCCGACCTGTACGTGCTGCTGCCCATGCGCCGGGTCAACCCGCGCTACCTGAAGCACTTCCTCTCCCTCGTCCCGGCCTGATGAGCGTCTGGCTGCCCACCGCCCCCTGCACCCCGGGGGCGTGCGTGGAGCGGGCGGGATCCCGGGCGGCCGTACCCCGTGCCGTCCTGCGCCTCACGGCCGTCGCGGTCCTGCTGCTCACCGGGATCGCGCTGTCGACGCCGGCCCGGCGGGGGATCCCCGCCTGGCTGGTCGGCCGCTGGTGCCGGGCGATCGTCCGGGCCGCCGGTGTCCGCGTCGTGACGACCGGCGGGGCCGCCCCCGCCGAGGGCGGCCTCCTCCTGGTCGCCAACCACATCTCCTGGCTGGACATCCCCCTGCTGGCCGCCGTGCGCCCCGCCCGGATGCTCGCCAAGACCGAGGTGGGCCACTGGCCCGTCGCCGGGCCGGTCGCCGTCCGGAGCGGGGCGGTCCTCTTCATCGAACGGGACCGGCTGCGCGCCCTGCCCGCCGCCGTCGCCCGGATCGCCGAGGCCCTGCGCGCGGGCGCGGCGGTCGCCGCGTTCCCCGAGGGCAGCACCTGGTGCGGCCGGGCCCGGGGCCGCTTCCACCACGCCGTCTTCCAGGCCGCCCTGGACGCCGGGGTCCCCGTCCAGCCGGTCCGCCTCCGTTACCGCCTCACCACGGGAGCCCCCACCTCGGTCCCCGCCTTCGTCGGCGAGGACACCCTGCCGGCCTCCCTCTGGCGCGTCACCACGACCCGTCACCTCCTGGCCGAGGTCGAGATCCTCCCCCTGATCCTCCCCGGCACCCACCCGGACCGCCGCACCCTGGCCCGAGCAGCCGCCCACGCGATCGACACGGCCCCCGGAACGGCTCCGCCGTCCGACGCCCCCGAACCACACCAGGACCGTCTGCCCGCCCACACCCCCGGCAGCGGCGTCCCCGCACCCCTCGTCGGGCCCCGCCCGGTCACGGCGCCCTGGGACGGGCCGGTTCCCGGTGTCGCGCCCGCACCGCCGTACCGAGGGGACGCGGATCACCCGCGGAGCGTTCCGTTCCCCACCACCCGCGCCAGCCGTCGGTAGGAGTCCAGCAGGGCTTCGCGGTCGTGCGTGCTCGTGGTCACCAGGATCTCCTGGGCGGCCGTCTCCCGCAGCAGGGTCTCCAGGGCATCGGCGATCTGCTCCTCGGTGCCCGCCAGGTGGCCGGTGAGGGCGGACTCGTAGAGGGTGCGCTCCCGGGCGGTCATGGCGGCGGGGTCGATCTGCTCGGCCCGGGGAAGCGGCGGGAAGGCGCCCCGGGTGCGGGCGCGGGCCATGGACCAGGCCTCGGGGAGCAGCAGGCGCCGGGCCTTCTCGGGGGTCGCGGCCACGGCGACCGTGCCGGAGACGACGACGTACGGTTCCGGTGCCCAGGGGGAGGGGCGGAAGGCGGAGCGGTAGCGGTCGATGCCGCGCAGCATCTTCTCGCGGTGCCGGAGGTCGCCGATGACCAGCGGGAGGCCGGCGCGGGCCGCGATGCCGGCGCTCTCGCCCATGGCCAGGACGAACGGCGGGACGGTGAGGCCCTCGGCGGGCCGGGCACGGACCCCCGTCGGATCGGTGCCGCGGAACCAGCCGAGGAGCTCGTGCAGCTGGGCCTCGAAGTCCTCGGCGGCCTCCTTCTCCCGGCCGAGGGCCCGGCGGACGCCGTCGGTGAAGCCGACCGAGCGGCCGAGCCCCATGTCGATCCGGCCGGGGAACAGCGACTCCAGGACCCCGAACTGCTCGGCGACCACCAGCGGGCGGTGGTTCGGCAGCATCACCCCGCCCGTGCCGACCCTGATGGTGCGGGTCGCCCCGGCCACGGCGGCCGCGAGCACGGTCGGCGCCGATCCCGCCACCCCCGGCACCCCGTGGTGCTCCGACACCCAGAACCGGTGGTATCCGAGGGCCTCCGCCTCCCGCGCCAGCCGTACCGTGTCCCGCAGAGCCTCGGCGGGAGGGTGGCCCTCGCGGATGCGGGAGCGGTCGAGCACGGAGACGCGGAGGGCGGGGAGCAGCGAGGTCACACGGGTGACAACGTCCGCGGCGGCGGGGGATTCCCGGGGCGGCGGGGTGGTCAGGTGAAGATGATCTGGCCGCCCGCGGCCTGCTCGTAGAACTCGCCGACCGTGATGACGCCCTGGACCTGCTCGATCAGGTCGTCCTTGCCGAGCTCGAAGAGGTCGACCGAGGCCTTGCAGGCGTAGATGCCGGCGCCGGTGTCGGAGATCATCTCGATGAACTCGGGGACGGGCGGGATGTCGAGCTTCTCCATCTTGCGGGACATGTAGCGGGTGAGCAGGCCGGGGACGCCCGGCAGACCGCCCAGCAGGGTGGGCAGGTGCAGCCCGGGGTTGCCGACGGTGGCCAGCTTGATGCCGTCCCAGCGCTTCTTCGTGACCGCGTCCAGGCCGAAGAAGGTGAAGAACAGGTCGGCCTCGATGCCCTCGGCGCGTGCGCCGTTGGCCATGATCAGGGCCGGGTAGATCCCTTCCAGGGATCCCTTGGAGACGATGATCGAGACCTTCTCGATCGTGCCGGTGGCGGCCATGACGGTGTGCCCTCCTCGGATGCCGGTACGTGTGCCGGTGCGGATGCCGTTGCGGACGGGGCGGTCAGATGCAGCCGCGCGGCTTGGGGATGCCGGCGATCTTCGCGGCGGTCTTGGCCGGGCCCTTGGGGAAGAGCTGGTAGAGCTCCTTGACGCTCACGCCGGAGGTCTTGCCGAGCGCCCGGACGGTGGGCCCGGTGCCCTTGGCGGTGTACTCGGCGCGCATGAAGCGGATGACGGTCCAGTGCCGGTCGGTCAGCTCCTCGATGCCCGCCTCACGGGCGAGCTGCCCGGCCATGGGCTCGGTCCACTGACCGGCGTCGGTGAAGAAGCCCTCGTCGTCGACCGTGACGGCCGTGTCGGCGTAGGTGGCGGTGGCCATGATGTCTTTCCTTTCCGGGGTGTGTCCGGATCACGTCCGCGGTGGTGCGGATCAGGCGGGGACCCGGGTCTTGCCGCGCTCCGGCATCGCCGAGCCGATCCCGGGCAGTTCGTGGCCGGGCAGCAGGCTGTGCCAGTACATCCACTCGAAGGCGAGCTTGCCGAGGTGGTTGGCGTGCGACTCCTTCAGGAGCGGCAGCCCCACCGGGCCGGGGAAGTGGCCGGGCAGCGGCTGGGTCTCGTAGTTGAAGTCGATCAGCAGGGCCTTGTGGTGGCCCGTCTCGACGAAACAGTTGGTGTGCCCGTCGAAGACGGCGTCCGGTTCCTGCCCGGCGACGAAGCGGCGGATGTTGTGCACCAGCACGTCGCCGGCGAAGTGGGCCACCGAACCGGCCTTGGAGGCGGGCAGCGCGGCCGCGTCGCCGATGGCGAACACCTCGGGGTGGTCCGGGTGCTGGAGGGTGCGCTGGTCCACGGGGACGAAGCCGAGCCCGTCGCCCAGTTCCGGCGACCGGGAGACGTACTCCGCGCCGCCGTGCAGCGGTACGACGACCGCCAGGTCGAACGGCACCTCGCGTCCGTCGTACGACACCAGCCGCCGGCCGGTGCCGTCGACCTCGCCGAGCGTGAACTCGGTGACCATCTCGATGCCCTTGCTCTCCAGCAGCCCGCCCAGCGCCCCGGCGGCCACCGGCTTGGTGAACGCGGCGTCCAGCGGCGTGGCGTAGGTCAGCCGTACCCGGTCGCGGATGCCGCGCCGGGTGAACCACCAGTCGGCGAGGAACGCGAACTCCAGCGGCGCGACAGGGCACTTGATCGGCAGATCGGCCACGTTCACGACCAGCCGGCCGCCCTCGAAGCGCTCCAGTGCCCGGTGCAGGGCCAGGGCGCCGGGGAGGTCGTAGAAGGTGAAGACGTTCTCGTTCCAGCCGGGGCCGGTGAGGCCCTCCGTCTCCTCGGGGAGGAGCGCGGCGCCGGTGGCGACCACGAGGACGTCGTACGTGACCTGGTCACCGGCCGTGAAGTGCACGGTCCGCGTCGTCAGGTCGACCCGGTCGATCGTCGACCGGCGGTAGTCGATCCCGCTGTGCAGCTGACGCGGTCGCGGGCGGACCAGGTGGTCGGGGCGGGCCGCCCCGAACGGCACGAAGAGCAGACCGGGCTGGTACACGTGGTCGTCGTCCTGGTCGACGACCGTGATGTGGCATTCCTTCTCCTCGTAGCTGCGGCGGAGCCGGTTGGCCGTGAGGGTTCCGGCGGTGCCGCTGCCGAGGATCACGATGTGTGTTCCCATGCCTTCACTGTCGTCCCGGAGGCGAGGGCGGGTGAGGGGCCGGAGGTCCCTGCGGAGGTACCCACCGGGGTATATCGGGAGGGGCTGATCCCGGCCGCTCCGCGGTCGCCCCTCACGGTGTTGCGGCTGGTCGAAATACCCTTCAGGGTATGAGAGGGCGGCCATTCCGGACGCGGGGCCGGACGGCCCGCGACGTGCCTCCCCGCCTCCGTGCGGGTGGCGGCCCCCGTCGGGACTGAGTACCCCCAGGGGTATATTGGGCGGTGGGTCCGTGACGACCGGGCCCCCGTGACCGGGAGCGCCGCACCGGAAGGGCACCAGCCATGCGATACGACCGCACCGTCCGCCTGGACGCCGACTTCGCCACCGCCGTGAGCCGCGTCCGCGACGCCCTCGCCGCGCAGGGCTTCGGCATCCTCACCGAGATCGACGTCACCGCCACCCTCAAGGCCAAACTCGATCACGACATGGAGGACTACGTCATCCTCGGCGCCTGCAACCCGCCGCTCGCGCACCGCTCACTGGAGCTGGACCGCACCATCGGGCTCCTGCTGCCCTGCAACGTGGTCGTCCGCGCCGGCACCGACGGCGGCGGCACCACCGTGCAGGTCCTCGACCCGGACACCATGGTCGCCCTCACCGGGCTGGAGGCCCTGCGCCCGGTCGCCGAGGAGGCCGGACGCCGCCTCGACGCCGCCCTCGCCTCGCTCACCGCACCGGCCCTGGACGGCTGAGGCGCGTCACTCCTCCTCGGGCGCCCCGCCCTCGACGAGGCGTTCCGCGATGTCGTCCGCCCACGCCTGGGCCCAGCGCCGCAGCCCGGCCACGGCGTCGTCGTCCAGGCCGTGAGCGGTGAACTCGGTGTCGTCGATCCAGTCGAGGCCGGTCAGCCGGGCCGCCAGATCGGCGAGGTCGAAGACGTCGGGGGCATGGCGGCGGCCCAGTTCCTCCAGTTCGGGCAGGGTCCAGCGGGCGGCGGCCGCGTGCACGTCGACCAGATCGCGGGCCAGACCCCGGTCGGCCAGCGCCCTGACCTTCGTCCCCACCACGTCCTCCAGGGCCAGCGCGGGCCCGAGACCGGTGGACACCGGGGGCCGCCACAGCGTCTCCTTGGCCACGGTGACCTCGCGCCTCTCCCCGGTGGCCGGGTCCGTGACCAGCAGCCCGGCCGCCAGCGGCGCCGTCTCCCGCACCCGTACCGACCAGCCGTACGCCGTCAGGCCCGCCCGCAGCGCGCCCGCGATCGAGGCCATGTCCGCCTGGCTCTCGGTCGCCACGTCCACATCACGGCTGACCCGCTCCACGAGCCCGTGCGCGCGCACCGCCTGACCGCCGGTGAGCGCCAGCGCGTACGGCGCGCCGACGACGAGCACGTCGGTCAGCAGGTCCCGCCGCCGGGCGGCCCGCGGCCCGGGCCCGGCGGCGGAGGGCGGTGCGGTCATACGCCGATTGTCCCCCCGGCCCCTCCCCGGTGGCCGGGCAGGGGCCCGTGCCCGACCGTACGGCTTTGCCGCAGGTCGCGGGCCCCGGCGGGCCGCTGCGCCCCGTGCTCCCGCAGACCCCTGGATACCCCCGCAGGGTAGAGGCCCAATGGGCCCGCGCGCCTGGCCCCACCGGCCCATGACGCCCGCCCGGGCCGGAGAGATGGTGAGCGTGAGGGGCCGGGAAGCCGTGGGTGTCAGGCCCGCGTCCGCCCGGCCGTGAGGGAAGTGACAGCGATGTTCTGGTACGGCCACGACCCCGGCGGATGGGGTTGGCTCGCGATGTCGGCCGGCATGATCCTCTTCTGGGCGGTGATCATCGCCATCGGCGTGCTGCTCTTCCGTGCCCTGTCCAGGCCGGGCGGCGGCCCCTCGGCGCCGCACGAGACCCCGCCGCAGCGTCCGCCGTACGACGCCCCGCCGCCACAGCATCCGCCGTACGGCACCGCACCCACCCCGGAACAGCTCCTCGCCGAGCGCTTCGCCCGGGGCGAGATCGACGAGGACGAGTACCGGAGACGCCTCGCGGTCCTGCGCGACGCCGGCGGTCCCCGTCTCACCAAACACTGAGGGAGCCGGAGGAACCGGCGGCGCCGGGAGAGCCTCGAGAACCACCGGCAGAACCTCGAGAACCTCGAGAACTGACAGAACCGACAGAACCGACCGGGCCCGGGAGACCGCCGATGACCGCGCTGATCGCCTTGCTGCTGGGGACGTTCATCCTGGCCGGTGCCGTCCGCGACACCGTCCGGCTGGTCTCCCCGCGTACCGTCCGGCCGGCCCGTACGAGCCGTGCGGCCCGCGAACGAGGTGCGCGCGCCGAACTCGAGGACACCGAGCAGCGCTGGACCGCGCAGCTGCTCGGGGGGCGGATCAGCCCGGCCGAGTACCGCTCCCGGATGAGCCGCCTCGCCCACAGCGAGCACGGCCGCCCCAGCGGGAACTGAACCCGGCCCGGGGACCGCGCGGCCGGCTCACTCGCCCTCGTCGAGCCGGAAGCCGACCTTCAGACAGACCTGCCAGTGCTCGACCTGCTGGTCCGTGATCTGCCCGCGCACCTGGCTCACCTCGAACCAGTCCAGATGCCGCAGGGTCTGCGAGGCGCGGGCGATGCCGTTGCGGACGGCCTGGTCGAGGCCCTCGTGCGAGGTGCCGACGATCTCGGTGACCCGGTACGTGTGCTCGGTCATACGGCTGTACTCCTCTCCGCGGTGACGCGATGACGCGGTGACGCCATGGGGGGCGTGTCCTGCGTCACTCCACCGTGCCCCATGCGCAGGCCGGGCGCGAGGCGTACCCGTCACGGGTGACCGCCCCGGCCCGGCCGCGTCGCCGTACGTACGCGGCCCGTGCCCGCGCCGCGTACGGCGTTACCGCAGTACCACCGTGTCCCTCAGCGGCAGGTCGGCGGACGAGGAGCCCACCGCCACGGAGTAGCTGCCGGACGGGGTGACCCAGGCGTCCCGGTCCGTGTCCCACACGGACAGCGGGTGGTCGGAGGCGTCGCGGGCGATCGTGACGTCGACCCGCTTGTGCTGCCCGGGCCGCAGCTCCACCTGGGTGAATCCGGCCAGCCGGCTCCCCGGCTCGCCCGCGGACCTCGGCAGGGTGACGTAGACCTGCCCGGTGTCGGTGCCGCTGCGGTCCCCGGTGTTGGTCACCGTGTACCGCACGTGCACGCCGTTCGCGTCGGCGTTCACATGGAGGCCGGAGTAGGCGAACGTGGTGTAGGACAGGCCGTGGCCGAAGGCGTAGAGCGGCGCGATGCCCTGCGACTCGTACCACTTGTAGCCGACGGCGAGACCCTCGCTGTAGTTCACCTGGCGGATGCTCGTGCGGTCACCGGCCGGGCGCGTGGTGCCGCCGCCGGCGAAGACGCCCGGGTACTGCGCGGCCGACCGGGTCGGCAGGTCGGCGAGGGACTTCGGGAAGGTCATCGGCAGCTTGCCGGACGGGTTGTCGTCGCCCCACAGCAGCCGGGCGAGCGCCGTGCCCTGCTGCTCACCGGGGTACCACGCCTCCAGGATCGCCCTGACGTCGTTCTGCCAGGGCATCAGCACGGCGCTGCCGGTCTCCAGGACGGCGACGGTACGGTGGTTGGCGGCGGCGACGGCCGAGATCAGGGCGTCCCCGTTGCCGTCCAGGCCGAGGTTCGTCCGGTCGGAGCCCTCGCCCGTCTTGCTGTAGCCGAACACCACGGCCACATCGGCACCGGCGGCGGCCGCGGCGGCGGAGGCGGTGTCCGAGCCGTCGTCGAAGGTGACCGTGGCGCCCGTCTCGGCGGCGCGGGCCCGGATGGCGTCCAGCGGGGCCACCGGGTCGCTGCAGGCACCCGCGCCGAAGCCGCTCATCCCGCAGACCGTGGCGGCGCTGACGCCGTTGGTGGGGGTGTTCGACGCCGTCGGGCCGATGACCGCGATCTTCTTCACCTTCGAGGACAGCGGCAGCACACCGCCCTGGTTCTTCAGGAGGACCGAACCCTCCGTCACGATCCGCCGGGCCAGCTCCTTGTGAGCTGCCGTCGACACATCGGCCTCGGGTGTCGTGGGCACCGGATGGTCGAACAGCCCGGCCGCGATGTAGGCCTTCACCACGCGGTACGCGGCCTCGTCGATCTGCCTGCGGGTGATCTGCCCGGCGTCCAGCGCCGCCTCGAGCTTGGCCGGGGTGAACCAGTTGGGCCGGTTGAGCTCCTGGTCGAGGCCGGCGGCGAGGGAGGCCGCCGTGGAGTGGACGGCGCCGAAGTCCGAGACGACATAGCCGTCGAAGCCGAGCCGCTTCTTCAGGTCGTCCCTCAGCAGCGGGTTCTCACAGGCGTAGACGCCGTTGATCTGGTTGTACGAGCACATGATGCCGCCGGGGCTGGAATCGCCCAGGGCCACCTCGAAGGGCAGCTCGTACACCTCGCGCAGGGTCCGCTCGTCGACGTTCGAGGAACTGGTCGTCCGGTCCAGCTCCTGCTCGTTGGCGACGTAGTGCTTCAGGACGGCCATGGTGGGCCGGTCGGGGTCGCCCTTCTGCAGCCCGTTCGTCTGCGCCGCCGCCAGCGTGCCGCCGAGCAGCGAGTCCTCGCCCAGATATTCCGGCGTACGGCCGGACAGCGGGGTGCGGCCGGACGCCACACCGGGGCCGAGGACGACGTTCTTGCCCTTGCGGAACGCCTCGTCGCCCTGCGCCTTGCCCTTGGCGTAGGCGAGACCGCTGTCCCAGCTGGCGGCCAGCCCGATCTGGGCGGGGAAGCCCGTCACACCGGTCGAACCGCGTACGGTGTCGGGGCCGTCGGTGTAGGTCACGTTCGGCGTGCAGGGCAGCTGCGCCGGGTACGTCACACCGCTGAACGCCGTGTTCGACGGCTGGTTGGCGGGCTGTTCCACCAGCCAGCGCAGCTCCTGGTCCAGGGTGCTCGCGCCCAGCAGGACACGGGCCCGCTCCCCGGCGCTCCTGGTGGTGTCCATCCACGGGCACCCGGCGGGGAAGCCCGCCGCGTCGGTCGTGGCGTCCGCCGAGGCGACGGGCGCCTGCAACAGGCCCCCGCACAGGGCGAACACCGCCGCGGGGAGGATCAGGCGGGCCCGTCTCGCGGCCGGCCCACGGGTGCGATGCATCTGCGGCTCCTTCGTACACAGAGCGGTACCGGCTCGTCGCCGGCTGGTGCTGCCTGGGATGGTGCAGTAGACCGATGCACAACGGTTAGCCCGGAGACAGCTCGATCTAGCAGAGAATTGACATGGATCGTGCGGCGACGGCCGAATCCGGTCAGGTAACGTTCTACGAAATCGACCCGCCCGGGCGGTCGTTCGGCGACGTCGCGGGCAACGGGTCGGCCGTGGAAGCCTTCTGACGGGAGCGGAGCCGGTAGGCGGTCGGTGTGACACCGAAGTGGGCCTTGAACCGGCGCGCGAAGTAGTTCTGGTCGCTCCAGCCCACCCGCTCCGCGACGGCCGCGACGGTGGCGTCCGTGTGCGCCAGCAGGTCGGCGGCGGTCTCGGTGCGGCGCCGGGCCAGATAGGCCATGGGCGGCGTCCCGGTGTGCCCCTTGAACAGGCGTGACAGATAACCGGGCGTCAGCCCGAGGACGTCGGCGAGCGCGGTGAGCGTCCACTCACGGGTGACCTGGGTGTCCAGGATGTGCAGCGCCTGGACGACCGCGGGGTGCGGCAGGTCCGCCGGCGGCGCGAGGGCGCCGGGGCCCGTGCCGCCGGCGGGCAGGGCGCGGGCCAGGATCCCGAGGAGGAGGGCCAGTCGGCCCACCAGGTCGGCGCGGTGCTCGGCGGCGGAGCGGTCCTGCAGGGCGGCGAGTTCGTCGAGGTGGCCGGTCGCCGCGCGCAGTCCGGGCTCCGGCAGCCGCAGCAGCCGGGCGCCGCCGCCCGCCCCGGCCGGCCGCCGCAGCAGCGGGCCGAGGAGCGGATCGCCGTACGCCCAGGCGAGTTCGCGGTCGAACACGGCCGGGCGGACGCAGCAGTGGAAGAGCTCCAGCGACGTGCAGCCGTCGGCCGCGTGCCGGGTCCCGGGGTGCAGCAGGACCACATCGCCGCGGCGCAGCCAGGCGGTGTTGTCCCGGGTGCGGTGACGGCCCTGGCCGCGCAGGGCGACCGCGATCTCGGCGAAGTCGTGGGCGCGCGGCGGCACCGAGCCGTCGTAGAGCCGGCGGCCCGCCCCGGCGCCGAACCCCGGGCGGGGCCACGGGAGAGCGGGGAACCGGTCGCTCATACGATGGCCTCCCCGGGAGCCGGACGGGGCGGGTCGACCGGCCGGGTGCGGGCTCTTCGCGGGGTGCTCACCGCAGACTCCCTGGACACGACGTTGTAAAACGTTCTCCATTGTCGAAGTGCGCACAACGATGCATGCAGCGGTCGGCAACGTCAAGACATCGGCAGGTAACGTCCAGCACGTCGGCGGCGGAACCGTCCGGTCCGGGTCTCGCCGTGATGTCCGGACGACTTGATGGCGCCATGCGTCTTTCGCATGCCTGCCGCATCGTGTAGACCGTTGTCTGCACTCTGCATCGTGATCAGCAGGAGAACCGGGAGCGCCGAGCATGGGGCAGGACTCGCAGCGGAAGAAGCGCGTCACCATCACGGATGTCGCGGAGCACGCGGGCGTGTCCACCGCCGCCGTCTCCAAGGTGCTCCGCAACGCCTACGGCGTCAGCGAGGCCATGCGCGAGAAGGTCCGCGCGGCCATGGCCGAGCTCGACTACCGGCCGCACGCCGCGGCACGCGGGATGCGCGGACGCACCTACACGATCGGTGTGCTGCTGGACAACATCCGCAACGCGTTCTTCGCCGACATCCTCGACGGCGTCCGCGACGCGCTGCGCGACAGCGAGTACACCGTCATGATCGGCGCGGCGGGCTTCGGCGTCGACGCGCAGAACAAGACCATCCGTTCCATGGTCGACCGGCAGATGGACGGCCTCATCCTGATCGCCCCCGGCATCCAGCGGTCCGAGGTCCTCACCACCGCGCAGACCACCCCCACCGTCGTCATCGGCCACCACGACGTCTCCGACCTGCACGACTCCGTCGTCGACGCCGACGCCGCCGGGGCCGCGCTGGTCGTCGACCATCTCGTGGCCCAGGGGCACCGCTCCATCGCGCTCGTCCCGTCCCCCGGCACCCGCAGCAGCAGGTGGGCCCGCACCCCGGAGATCGTGCTGACCAACGGCTACGTCGAGGCGATGAGCCGGCACGGCCTCGCCGACCATGTACGGGTCTGCCGCGCCGCCTACTCCGACGAGGGCGGCCACAAGGCGGGCATGAGCCTGCTCACCGGCGGCACCCCGCCCACCGCCATCATGACCGGCGCCGACGTCGCCGCCCTCGGCGTCTGGCGCGCCGCGCACGAACTGGGGCTGAGCATCCCCGGCGACCTGTCCCTGGCCGGCTACAACAACACGGCCATCGCCGACCTCGCCACCGTCCGGCTCACCAGCGTCGACCAGGCGGGGCACGACATGGGCGCCACGGCGGCGCGGCTGCTGATAGAGCGCGTCGAGGGCAGCCGCGAGCACGCCGTGCAGACCACCATGACCCCCCGGCTGGTCGTCCGGCACAGCACGGCCGCGCCGCCCGGCGACCGGGCGGCACGCCGCGGCCCCCTCACCGACGCGTGACGAAGGGGGCGAGGGGGCCGCGGCGGGGTCGGGGCGACGTCACCTCACGGTGCTCAGCGACAGCGCGAACCGGCCCTCGCGGTCCGTCCACCAGTGGGTCGTCCCGAAGCCCGCGGCGGACAGTTCGTCCCGGACGCCGTCCCTGCGGAACTTCGCCGACACCTCCGTGCGCAGTTCCTCGCCCGCCGCGAAGTCCACGGCGAGGTCGAGCGCGCGGATCTTCACGGTCTGCGCCCCGCGGGAGCGCAACCGCATCTCGATCCACTCGTTCTCCGCGTCCCACAGGGCCACATGGTCGAAGGCCGCGAGGTCGAAGTCGGCGCCCAGTTCCCGGTTGACGACGGCGAGGACGTTCTTGTCGAACGCGGCCGTCACCCCGGCCGCGTCGTCGTACGCCCTGACCAGGACCCCTTCGTCCTTGACCAGATCGGTGCCGAGGAGCAGCGCGTCACCCGGGGAGAGCTGGGCGCGCAGCCCGGCGAGGAACGCGGCGCGTTCGGCGGGGAGCAGATTGCCGATCGTGCCGCCGAGGAACGCCAGCAGTCTCGGTCCCGGGGTGTCCGGGAGGGCGAGCGGCCGGGTGAAGTCGGCGATCAGCGCGTGGACCCGCAGCCCGGGCCGCTCGGCGACGAGGGCCTGCCCGGCCCGGGTGAGGGCCGACTCGCTGACGTCGACGGGTACATAGGTGTGCAGGCCGGTCAGCGCGTCGAGCAGGTGGCGGGTCTTCTCGGAGGATCCCGAGCCCAGTTCGACGAGCGTACGGGCGCCGGAGGCGGCGGCGATCTCGTCCGCGCGGCCGACGAGGATCTCGCGCTCGGCACGGGTCGGGTAGTACTCGGGCAGCTCGGTGATCAGGTCGAACAGCTCGCTGCCGCGGGCGTCGTAGAACCACTTCGGCGGGAGCGTCTTGGGGGTGCCGGTCAGGCCGTCGCGGACGTCCGCGCGCAGCGCGGCGCCCGTGGCGTCCTCGGGCAGGGTGCGGGTGCTGTGGAAGAGGCTCACGTACAGGGCTCCTTGCGTGGTGCGGGTGCCGGGGCCTCGCCGACGTCGTCACCGGCCTCGCCGGTGACTTCGCCGGTGCCGGTGCCGTCTCCGGCGGTGCTCAGAGCGGCGAGGCCGTCGAGGCCGTCGAGGGCGTCGAGCGGGGTGAGCAGCACGTCGGTGCGGCTCGCCGTGAGCAGGGTGCGATCGGGGACCTCCTGCCAGCGCGGATCGTCGTCGTACGGCTCCGAGGCCACCACCGTGCGGCGGCCGGGCCCGGTCAGGAAGAAGAGGGTGTCGCCCCAGGCCGTCGCGGTGATGACGGCGCCGTCGGTGAGCAGCAGGTTGAGCCGGGAGCCGGGCGCGAGCGCGGCGGCCTCCAGCACCGTGTCGGCCAGCGCCCGTCCCGTCTCCTGCCCCGCCCGCAGCCGGGCGAGGACCAGGGCCCACAGCAGCGCCGAGTCGGTGCGGGCCTCCAGGGAGAGGAGGTCCGTGGCGGGGAGGGCGTGGGTCAGCGGGGCGAGGGTACCGGGCCAGCCGGTGACCGCGCCGTTGTGGCTGAACAGCCAGTGGTCCGCGGCGAACGGCGCCGCCGCGGCCTCCGCGTCGGCGCCCGCGAGGGTGGCGTCGCGCACCGCGGCGAGACAGGCACCGGAGCGGACCACCCGGGCGAGGTCGGCGAAGGACAGGTCGGCCCAGATGGGCCCGGCGCGCCGGTAGCGGGCCGGTACCGGGTCGTCCGCCGCGTACCAGCCCACCCCGAAACCGTCGGCGTTGACCGTCCCGTACCGCTGGCGCCGGGGCGCCCACGACTGGCGGTACAGGGCGTGCGGCGGTGCCGTGAGGAGCCGGCCGAGCGGCTCCTCCGGTCCCAGGTAGGCGAGGTGACGGCACATCAGACGGCCCCCGAGCGGGCCGTGCGGAACCCGCAGAAGATCTGCCGCCGGACCGGGTGGTCCCAGTTGCGGAACGTGCCGCGGCAGGCCACCGGGTCCACCGCGAACGAACCGCCGCGCAGCACCTTGTACTCCGGGCCGAAGAACACCTCCGAGTACTCCTTGTACGGGAACGCCCGGAAGCCCGGGTAGGGCAGCAGGTCGCTCGCCGTCCACTCCCAGACGTCGCCGATCAGCTGGCGTACGCCCAGCGGTGATTCCCCGGCCGGATAGCTGCCCGCCGGGGCCGGACGCAGATGCCGCTGGCCGAGGTTGGCGTGCTCGGGCGCCGGGTCGGCGTCGCCCCACGGGTAGCGCCGTGAGCGGCCGGACACCGGGTCGTGACGGGCGGCCTTCTCCCACTCCGCCTCGGTGGGCAGCCGCCGCCCGGCCCAGCGGGCGTAGGCGTCCGCCTCGTACCAGCACACGTGCAGCACCGGCTCGTCGGGCGGTACGGCCTCGGTGACACCGAACCGGCGGCGCAGCCACTGCTCTCCCTCACGCCGCCAGAACAGCGGGGCGGTGATGGAGTGGCGCCGGATGTGCGCCCAGCCCTCGGCCGTCCACCAACGGGGCTCGTCGTAGCCGCCGTCGGCGATGAACGCCTGGTAGGCGCCGTTGGTGACCGGCGCGGTGTCGATGTGGAACGGGGCCAGGTCACGCCGGTGCGCCGGGCGTTCGTTGTCCAGCGCCCACGGCTCGTCGGACGTGCCCATGGTGAACGGGCCGCCGGGGACGAGGACTTCGGCCGGACCGGTGTACGGCGGCGCGGGGTCGGGGTCCGGTGCCGTCAGGGCCTGCGGGCCGATGCGGAGCTGATGGGTGATCAGCATGGTCTCGTCGTGCTGCTGTTCGTGCTGCGCGATCATCCCGAAGGCGAAGCCCGCCTCGGTGAGCCGGGTGCCGTGCAGATCGGCGGACTCCAGGACGTCCAGCACCCGGCCGCGCACCTCGGCCGCGTAGGCACGGGCCTCGGCGGGCGGCAGCAGGGGCAGCCGCGGGCGCTCGGCGCGCGGGTGCTCGAAGGCGTCGTAGAGGCTGTCGATCTCGGGGCGCATCGCGTCCCGGCCGCCGACCGCCCGCAGGATCCACTGCTCCTCCTGGTTGCCGATGTGGGCGAGGTCCCACACCAGCGGGGACATCAGCGGGGAGTGCTGGGCGGTGAGGTCCGGCTCGTCGACACAGGTGGTGAGGAGGGTGGTGCGGTCGCGGGCGGCGGTGAGCGTGGTGAGCGCGCGCTCACGGATCGTCTCGGCGGACACGGCGGCGTCACCCGGCGCGGTGGTGCCGGCCCGGGCGGCCGCCGTGGACCCGGTCGGGGCGGCCGGTGCGGTGGTGGTCCCGGCGGTGCCGGCCGGCGCGGTGGTCCCGGCCGGTGCCGTCCCGGTGCCGGGTGCGGGGTCGGTCATGTGCGGCTGTCCTCTCCGTGGGCCGCGGGGGAGGTGACGCTCCCCCCGGTGGCGCGGGGGCGGGACCCGAGGAGGTCCGTGCCGCCGCGCAGGCGGTCGAGCAGATCGTCGGCGGGGCAGCGGCCCCGCAGCACATAGCGCTCCCGGAACGCCGCGACGGCGGCCGTGATCTCCCGGGTCGCCCCCAGCCGGGGCAGCGCGTCCAGTGCCGCCGCGAAGCAGACCTCGGCCGCCTCGCGCAGCTCGGGATCGGCGAGGCCGTGGCGGGCGGCGTCCAGCCACAGCGGATTGTGCGGCGCCGGACCGTCCCCGGCCCGCTCGGCGAGCGGCTTCACCGCCCGGTACGCCGTCTCGGCCGCCTGCGGGTCGTCGAACAGCGCCGCCGTCACGGCGAGCGGCACGATCCACCCGTCGTCGCCGGGCTGCGCGTCGATCATGCGCAGTTCGAGGTGGCCGCGCGGTCTGACCGGCGGGAACAGGGTGGTGATGTGATAGGCGAGGTCGTCCTCGGTGGGCGGCCGGCCGACCTCCGCGGGCGGCCGGGATCCGCCCGAACGGGTCCACTCCCGGAAGGTGAGCCCCTCGGGGACCTCCCAGGGGGCGTCGTCGCGCCGTACGCACATCACCGGCGCGTCCAGCACATGCCGGGCCCACGCGGCGCGAGGGTCGCCGTTCAGCGCGGGCGCGCCCGTCCGGCCCGCGTCGATCTCCATCCACAGCAGCTGCCGGGTGGAGACCCAGCCGGTCGGCTCGCGGCCGAGCAGCGGCGAGTTGGCGAAGGCCGCGACCAGGACCGCGCCCAGATGGTGGGCCAGCCACCAGCGCCGTCCGAGACCCAGCGGGCCGGGCTCCTCGTACCCGGCGTCCACGCACACCTGTACCGAGGCCGAGGTGCACATCATGCCGCGGCCGGCCGGGCCGCCGCGGTCGAGACAGAGCTCCATCGCGTCGTAGCGCGGGGAGTGCAGGAAGCGGCGGGGCGGATGCCAGGGATCGCTGCCGAAGCCCGCCAGAGCGAGACCGTTCTCGCGCAGGACGGTGCGGACGGCGTCCAGATCGGCACAGACGGTGCCGACGCACTCCAGGAGGGAGGCGGCAGGCGGCGAGCTGAGCTCCAGCTGGCCGCCGGGTTCGACGGTGAGCGCCGAGTTCAGGCGCAGGGGGCGCAGTGCGGCGTAGGCCGCGTCGAGCCGTTCGGGTGACACGGGGAGCCGCTGCGGTGCGTGCAGCTCGTGGACGAGCCATTCGACTTCGACGCCGAGTGCGGTGGGCGGTCCGGTCTTGAAGCAGATGCCCCGGACCAGGGCCTCCACCTCGGCTTCGGTGACGGCGGTACGGGGCTGCGTACAGTCGCCGCAGTCACGTTCCGAATCGGACATGTCAGGATCCTCTCCGAGGGTCCGCTGGCAGGACTCGTCCCACCCAAGACCCTCGCACGAAATCCCACAAGGGCGCACTTCGGGATGTCCGGGCCCGTCAGGGGTTCGTCATCTCCGTCCCGCCCGGTGTTTCCACGGGTTTCGGGGAAGTTTCGGGGGCCGGGAAAATCCGGTGCGGGGTCCGCGGACGCGGCGGAAGATCCGAAGAATCCGAATGTTTATTCGGTCGTGCGGCTCGGGGCGGGCCCTGGGGGCCTTCCGGGGACCGCTCGGCCCCGGCGGGCGGTGGTGGGGACTTCCGGGCACACGTGACGTCGTGGTGTCCGGGTCCCCGGCCGCGCGCCGGGGCCGTGCTGCGGGAGGCGTCGTCCGGAGGGTCGCCTCCGCGGGGGCGACCGGGAGCCTCAGCTCCAGCCGTAGCGCTCCCGGAGGCGGTTGCGTACCAGGTTGAAGCGGCCCCGGTCCAGGGCGCACGCCTCGCGGCGCATCCCGTCCTCGTGGATCCGTATCACCCGGTCCAGCAGCACCCACGAGTCGCGCCCGGAGCGGTCCCAGGGACCCGCGCCGATCGCCACCCAGTCGGAGGCGTCGTGCCGCTTGCTCGTCAGCTGCACCGCCAGCAGGGTCCCGGCGGCCTCTCGCGCCACGACCAGCACCGGCCGGTCCTTGCCGCGGCCGTCGTTCTCCTCGTACGGCACCCAGGTCCAGACGATCTCGCCGGGGTCGGGGTCGCCGTCGTGGGCGGGGGAGTACTCGGTGCGGGCCTGGCCCACCTCACGGGGGTCGGCCTCGGTGGTGGCGGTGGGGCCGAAGCGGCCCGGGACGTTCTCGTCCGCGTGGTCATCGGTAAACGCAGTCACGAGGTGCACCCTAGGGCCTTGCCGACCGTCACCATGGATCCGGGGCCGCCCCACCTGCCCCTGAACTGCCCGGCAGCGCACACCACGCGGCCCGGAGCACGCTCCTGGCAGGGGCTGAGTGCCGTCGGCCGCGGAGGGGCGGTGGCAGGGGCGGCGATCCTGCGACCGGCCCGGCAGCGGGCGGTCCGGGGCCGGGCCTCCGCGGCGATCGCGGGCCTCCCGGGGCGCGGCGCGCGTCGCGTCACCCTGCCTCCGGTGCCTCTTCGACCCGGCTCGGTCCTCGTGCCTGGCAGGCGGACGAGGGAGCGGTGGGTTCCCGGGTGGCGGCGTCCCGGAATCCTCGGGTCCCGCGCAGAGGGCCAAGGTGCGAGGGGCCGGGGCCGTCCGGACACGGCGGCGGGGGCGCCCCCATGGGAGCGCCCCCGCCGAGCGGTGACCGCGGATCGGTGGGTCACCGCCGGTTCGTCACCTCTCGTCCCTACCTCTCGTCCTTCTCCACCGGCACCTTCTGCGACGGCGGCGCCGTGACGCCGTTGAGCGCCGAAGCACCGTTCGCCGGCTGGCCGTTCTGGCCGCCCTGGTTCATCGACGCCAGCAGCTGGCGGGCCAGGCCGAGGCCCGTGCCGCCCATGGTGAGCGCCTTCGCGAACACGTCCGCCATGCCGTCGGCGCCGTTGAGCAGCACCATGTTGTCGACATTGCCGAAGGCGGACGCACCGGCCTTGACGATCTCGGGCCAGTTCTCGGCGAGTTGCTGGGCGACCACGGCCTCCTGGTTCTCGGCGAGGGCCGCGGCCCGCGCCTTGATGGCCTCCGCCTCGGCAAGGCCCTGGGCCCTGACCGCCTCGGCCTGCGCCAGACCCCTGGCCTGTGCCGCGGCAGCCTCGGCCTCACCGGTCGCCCGGGTCGCCGCCGCCGTGGCCGCGCCGCGCGACTTGGTGGCCTCCGCCTCGGCGCCCGCGGCCTGCTTGACCCGGGACGCCTCGGCCGTGGCCGCCAGTTCCGTCTCCCTGGCCTTGGCCTCGGCCGCGGAGATACGCGCGTCACGCTGGGCCTCGGCGAGCGTACGGGTCTCGTACGCCTTGGCGTCGGCCGGCTTGCGGACGTCCGCCTGGAGCTGCTGCTCCCGGCGGTGCGCCTCGAGCTCGGCGACCCGGGTCTCCTGGACGACGACCTCCTGACGGGCCGCCGCCGCGGCGAGCGGACCCGCCTGCTGCGCCTTCGCCGACGCGTTGTCACGCTCGGCCTGGTAGCCCGCCTGGAGGATCTCGCTGTCCCGGGTGGCCTCGGCCATCCGGGCGTACGACGCCTGCTCGGCCTCGGTGGCGAGACGATTCGCCTCCGCCTGCGCGATACGCGCGTCGCGCTGGACGGCCGCCGCGTGCGGCATGGCCAGGTTCTGGATGTACCCGGTCGGGTCCTCGATCTCGTGGATCTGCAGCGAGTCGACGATCAGGCCGAGCTTCTCCATCTCCGTGCCGCACGCGGCACGGGTCTGACCGGTGAGCTTGTCACGGTCGCGGATCATGTCCTCGACCGTCAGTCCGCCCACGATGGAACGGAGATGGCCGGCGAACACGTTGTGCACCCGCTCGGACATCAGCCGCTGCTGGTCCAGGAAGCGCCGTGCCGCGTTGGCGACGGACACGTAGTCGTCGCCGACCTTGAAGATGACCACGCCCCGCACCTTGAGCGGAATGCCCTGCTGGGTGACGCAGTCGACCTGCAGCTCGGTCTCGTTGAGGTCGAGGGACAGCTTGCGGACCGCCTGCACACCGGGCAGCACCAGAGTGCCGCGCCCGGTGACGATACGGAACCCCATGCCCTCTTCGACACCCTCGGTCCGGTGCCTGGAACCCGAGATGATGAGTGCCTCGTTCGGCTCGGCCACCCGCCACATCAGTTTGAACAGACCGATCAGTACGAGAACGGCAGCGACCGCCGCCCCCGCGATGACGCCGATGACCATCGGCAAACGCCCCCTTTGCACGGTGCCCTGTCGGCACCTGACGAACGTGAGTGTGCTCCCGCGCGAGGCCCGGGTGAAGCTGTCGGCCGGTCCTTGTTGCAATCTTGATGCCGGTCGTCCTCACCTGCGGTGGAGCATGCTCAGCTGTCGTACGCCGCGCTGACGTAGACCGTCCTCGGCGGCAGGTAGTCGACCACCATCACCACCGTCCCGCTCTCGATCCGCCCGGCCCCCGGGGCGGGATAGGCGAGGAAGTGTTCGGCACCTCCGCGCACGCGGACGATCACCTCGCCGACGAGCCCAGGTCCCACCGTCCCGGTGACTCGCCCCATCAGCCCGACCATCGACGCATCGCCCATGGTCACAGGGTACGGGCGGCTGCCGGACGGGCGTAGGGGCCGAAGGTCATGGCGATCATGACGGCCGCAGCCCGGGACACGGGCTGCGGGACGTGGAGGTGCGGGCGCGGGCGTACGGGAGACACGGCCGTACGGGACATCGCCGTACGGGACTTGGGCCGGGCCGCACGGGGAGCACCGGGTGCGGAACGGGTCTCAGGGCCTCTTCGGCGCCGTCAGTTCGGCCCAGACGACGCGTCCGGGACCGCCGTCCGGAGCCGGAGCGACCCCCCAGTCCCGGCTCAGCGTCCCGACCAGGAGAAGTCCGCGCCCGCTCTGTTCCTCCGGGCCCGGCCGGCGCGGAGCCGGGAGCCGGTGACCGCGGTTCTGGTCCTCGACCTCGACGCGGACCACGCCCCCCGTCCCGTACAGCCGGTACACGATCCGCTCGCTGCCCGAGTGGGTGACGGCGTTGGTCACGAGTTCCGAAGTGACGAGGACAACGCTGTCGGCGAGCTCGTCGGCGACGCCCCACGAGGCCAGCACCTCGCCCGCGGAGCCGCGGGCCGCGCGCACCGCCTCGGGGGTGGCGGGCAGTTCGAGGGTGTGGCTGCGCCCGTACGGTTCCGGCGGCACCGGAACCGGCAGCGGCAGCGGCACGACGGGGGCCGTCGGAGCGGCGGGTGGTACGGCCCCGGAGGCGAGCCGGTCGGGGCCCTGGGGCCCGGGGAGTCGACCGGGACGCTCGCCTCCGGGTGGTCTGGTGGAGTGCGCCGGTTCCGGGGCGGGAACCAGTGCGGGCCGGGGTCCGACGGCCCGGCTGCCGTCAGGCCGCCCGCCGGGTTGTCCGTCCGGCGGCTGCGGGAGAGCGGACGGAGCCATGGCCGTGCCTTTCCTCGCCGTCACACCGTGGGGGTGCGCCGGTTTCGTGACCCCGTCTCCCCCGACAGGGCCGTCCGGTCCCGTCCGTCGTGGCTGTGCCGGAACGGTGGGTCCACTGTGGCACCTGCCAACATCAGCCCGCAACCGACAAGTTGAAAATTGCAATCGGCCATATGCATGCTGCTTGCATCAAGAAATGATCGTTCCAGCCTGCCGAAGCGATCGGATCCGATCACATGAGACGGTGGCCCTGGAACAGCCGTTGTGAGGGGGCGGGGCGTGACCGCGGAGACCGACTGGGGCGGAGCACCTACCGTGCTGCGCATGATCCTCGGCAGACAGCTGGAGGACCTGCGCACCCGCGCCGGTCTCAGCTACGAGGAGGCCGGACGGGCCATCGGCGTCAGCCACTCCACGATCCGCCGCATGGAGGCCGCCAAGGTCGCCCGGCTCCGGCTCACGGACGCCGAGAAACTGCTCCAGGTCTACGGGGTGACGGACCAGCAGGAGATCGACACCTTCCTGAAGTCGGTCCGCGAGGCCAACAAACGCGGCTGGTGGCACACCTACCGCGATGTGCTGCCGGACTGGTTCGCCGCGTATCTCAGCCTGGAACAGGCGGCGTTGCAGATCCGCGCCTACGAGAACCAGGTCGTGCACGGTCTGCTGCAGACGGAGGCGTACGCCCGTGCCCTGCTGGGCGCGGGCAACCCGCACGCGGCGGCCGGGGCCACCGACCGCCGGGTCGCGTTGCGGATGCGCCGCCAGGAACTCCTCACCCGCGAGGCACCGCCGCGGCTGTGGGTCGTGATGGACGAGACGGTGCTGCGCTGGCCGGTCGGCGGCACGGACGTGATGCGCGCCCAGATCGACCATCTCATCGAACTGGGCCGGCTGCCGCAGGTGACCCTCCAGATCATGCCGTTCGCCAACGGCCCGCATCCGGCGATGAGCGCCGGATCCTTCCATCTCTTCCGCTTCCGGGCCCCCGAACTGCCCGACGTCGTCTACCTGAACGGCATGGTGGGCGCCGTCTACCTGGACAAGGGCGACGACGTCGTGGTCTACCGCGAGGCCCTGGACCGGCTGGGGGCGCAGGCGGCGCCCGCCCGCAAGACCGAGGCCGTCCTCGGCGCCCTGCGCAGGGAACTCTGACCTGCACCGCCTCGTGCCCGGCGGCGGCGCGCAGACCCCCGGGCGCGGACCGATACGGCCGACCACCTGATCTGGGCCGGGTTTGCTGGCAGCCTGGTCACCGCGGACCACACCCGCACCACCCGACCGGAGGGGAGAGACGGCGTTGCCCGACAACGGATGGCCGGCCGACCGTATCGACACCGATCACGCGCACTCCGCACGGATCTACGACTACATCCTGGGCGGCAAGGACTACTACCCGGCCGACCAGGAGGCCGGTGACGCCATGGCCCGGGAGTGGCCGGCGCTGCCGGTCCACATGCGGGCCAACCGCGACTGGATGAACCGCGCGGCCCGCTGGCTCGCCGAGGAGGCGGGGATGCGCCAGTTCCTCGACATCGGCACCGGCATCCCCACCTCCCCGAACCTCCACGAGATCGCCCAGGCGGTGTCCCCCGACGCCCGGGTCGTCTACGTGGACAACGACCCGATCGTCCTCACCCTGTCCCAGGGGCTGCTCTCCAGCACCCCCGAGGGCAGGACGTCGTACATCGAGGCCGACTTCCGCGACCCGGCGGCCATCCTGGACGCCCCCGAACTGCGCGAGACGCTCGACCTCACCCGGCCGGTCGCGCTCACCGTGATCGCGATCGTCCACTTCATGCTGGACGCGGACGACGCGGTCGGCGTGGTCCGCCGTCTCCTGGAGCCGCTGCCCCCGGGCAGTCACCTGGCGATGTCCATCGGCACGGCCGAGTTCGCGCCGGAGGAGGTGGGCCGCGTCGCCCGCGAGTACGCCGCCCGCGACATGCCGATGCGGCTGCGCACCATCGACGAGGCCCACGCGTTCTTCGAGGGCCTGGAACTGGTCGGGCCCGGCATCGTGCAGGTGCACAAGTGGCACCCGGACGGCACGGGGGAGAAGGGCATCCGGGACGAGGACATCGCGATGTACGGGGCGGTCGCGCGCAAGCCGTGATCCGGCCCGCCGCGACACCGGGCCCCGTGGTGCCGCACAGGCCACCACGATGCCCTGATGCCCTGATGCCCTGATGCCCCGGTGCCCGGTGCCCGGTGCCTCGGCGGTGCGGATCGGGAACTCCGTTGCCCGTCCGCACCGTTCACCTCGCCTTCACCACACGGGGACGTTGCCGCACGGCCGCCCTCGGGCAGGCTCTGTGCGGCAAACGCTGCCCAGAGAAAGGCGATCGACCTCATGCGCCCTCACCGGCTGCGCACGGCACGGCGGTTCGGGACCAGATCCGGGGTGGCCCTGGCCGCCACCGCCCTCTCCACCGCTCTCGCCGTCGCCGCTCCCTTCCCGTCCGCGGCCTCCGCGGCCTCCGCGGCCTCCGTGGGCATCCCGGCCGAGCGGCCCTCCTCGCTCGTGGACCCCCTGATCGGCTCCGCGAACGGCGGCAACACCTATCCCGGCGCCACCCTCCCCTACGGCATGATCGCCTGGTCCCCGACCAGCACGACCGGCGACCAGACCGGCACCGGCGCCGCCAACGGCTATCAGTACAACACCACCCGCATCCGCGGCCTGAGCCTCACGCACGTCAACGGAGCGGGCTGCAACCCCGGCGCCGCGGGCGACGTACCGATCATGCCGTTCACCGGGGACGTCACCTCCTCGCCGTCCGCCGACACCAAGGACGCCGTCTACGCCGCCGACTTCAGCCACGCCGACGAGAAGGCCGTCCCCGGCCGCTACACCCTCGGCCTCGCGTCCGGCGCCACCGCCGACCTGGCCGTGAGCGAACGCGCCGGCGTCGCCGACTTCACCTTCCCGAGCGACAAGCCCGCGAGCCTGCTCTTCCGCGTCTCCAACTCCCTCAACGGCAGCGAGGACGCGCACGTCGACATCGACACCGCGCACCGCAAGGTGACCGGCTGGGTGCTCACCGGCGCCTTCTGCGGCCGCCGTGCCAACGGCGGTGTCAACAACCGCAAGAGCTACTACCGGCTGTACTTCAGCGCCTCCTTCGACCGGGCCTTCTCCACCGTCGGCACCTGGCACGACGGCACCCTCTCCCCGGGGTCCACGACGGCCGGCGGCGGCGAGGGCTACGCGACCGGCGCCGACCGCGCGGGACGCGGCTCCGGGGGCTGGGTCGGCTTCGACACGAGCGCCGACAACGATGTCCACATGCGGATCGGCATCTCCTACGTCTCCCTCGCGGGCGCCGAGACCAATCTCCGCCACGAGATCCGGCCGCACGCGAGCGTCGCCCAGGTGGCCGGGGCCGGGGCACAGGCCTGGGACCGCGAACTGGACTCGGTCCGCGTACAGGGCGGTTCGGACGCCCGGCGCCGTACCTTCTACACCGCGCTCTATCACGCCCTGATGCAGCCGGACCTGATCAGCGACACCGACGGCCGCTACTGGGGCATGGACCAGGCCGTCCACCGGCTGGCGCGCGGCCAGCGGGCGCAGTACAGCAACTTCTCCGGCTGGGACCAGTACCGCGCCCAGATCCAGCTGCTCGCCCTCCTGAAGCCCACCGTGGCCGGGGACTTCGCCCAGTCGCTCTACAACTTCGCCCGCCAGAACGGCGGGGTCTGGGACCGCTGGGTGCACATCAGCGGCGCCACCCACGTCATGACCGGTGACCCGTCGGCGGCGACCCTCGCCACCTTCTACGCCATGGGCGTGCGCAACTTCGACTACCGGGGCGCCTTCGACTCCCTGGTCCGCCAGGCCACCGTGCCCACCGCCGACGAACTCTCGGACGCCGGCTGCCCCGGCCAGTGCACCGGCCAGCGCCCCAACCTCGCGCAGTACCTGAGCTCGCACTACGCCGCCCAGGACGTCTGCCACTGCTGGGGCGGCGCCGCCGAGACCCTGGAGGACGCCGTCGCCGACTCCGCCCTCGCCCGGTGGGCCACGCTGCTCGGCCGCGACACCGAGGCGCGGGTCTTCACCGAGCGCGCCGCCTACTGGCGCAACGTCTTCGACCCCGGCGCCACCGGCACGGGCGGCTACATCCGGGCCCGCAAGCTCGACGGCAGCTGGGTGACACCGTTCAGTCCCGGCAGCGACCTCGGCTTCGCCCAGGGCACCAGCGCCACCTACACCTGGATGGTGCCGCAGGACGTCCAGGGCCTCGCCGAGGCGATGGGCGGCCGGGAGACCGCCGCGGCCCGTCTCGACGGCTTCTTCCACAACGCCGACGGCTCCTGGTCGGTGCGCGGCGGCGACGCCCTCCGCTACGACCCCACCAACGAGCCCGGCATCCACGCCCCCTGGCTCTACAACGCGCTCGGACAGCCGTGGAAGACCCAGGCGACGGTCCGGCAGATCCTCGACACCGTCTACGGCACCGGTCCCTCGGGCCTGCCCGGCAACGACGACCTCGGCACCATGTCCGCCTGGTACGTCTTCTCCGCCCTCGGCATCTACCCGAGGACCCCTGGCAGCGCCGATCTCCTGCTCGGCGCCCCCGTGTTCACCTCGGCACTGATCGACCGTCCCGGCCGCAAAGACATCAGGATCGACGCCCCCGCCGCGGACGACACCCACTCCTACGTCACCGCCGCCACCCTGAACAGCCGCCCCCTGGAACGCTCCTGGACCGACGCCGCCCTCACACGCTCCGGCGGCACCCTCGCCTTCCGCCTCACCGACCGGCCCGACACCGCCTGGGCCACCGATCCGGAAGGCCTGCCGCGGTAGCGGTGGTGAAGCGCGCACTCCGGCGAACGGTATCTTCGGTCCGAACCTGGGCCACCGGAGTGCGCATGCGACACACAACTGACGAACGGGACGAACTGTCCCGCAGCGGGGCGAACGGTCCCGCGGCCGCCCGCGGGACCGGCTTCACGCCCGCACCCGCGCCGACGCCCGCGCCCGCAGCGGCACGGGCGTCGGCCGGGGAGGAGAGGGACGAAGCCGCCGGCTGGCCACGCTTCTGGCCCCTCCTGCTGCTGGCCGCCGCAGTCGTGCCCGGCGCCGCCGTCCTGGTGATCGGCCACTGGAGCGACGCCCCGGCCATGCGGGCCTGGCGTACCGTCTGTCTCGCGGTCACCGTGCAGGCCATGCCCTTCCTCCTGCTGGGCACGGCGCTGTCCGGCGCCATCAACGCCTTCGTCCCGGCACGGGTGTTCACCCGGGTGCTGCCCAGGCGGCCCGCGCTGGCCGTCCCGGTGGCCGGGGTTGCCGGAGTGGTGCTGCCGGGTTGCGAATGCGCGTCGGTGCCGGTGGCGGGCAGTCTGATCGGGCGGGGTGTGAC